>JAGRMS010000307.1 GCA_020441135.1 Pseudooceanicola sp. | reverse complement strand
GGCAACCTGTGCCGCTGCACCGGCTATGACAAGATCGTGCGCGCGGTGCAGGCCGCCGCCGCCGAGATCAGGGAGACCGCGTGATGCCAAAGGATGAACTGAAGGACGCTTACAAGCTGATCGGCACCCGCCCCAATCGTCCCGACGGGTTGGACAAGGTCACGGGCCGCGCCCGCTACGGCGCCGATTTCTTGGTGCCGAACATGCTCTGGGCCTCGGTTGTGCGCTCGCCCCACGCCCACGCCCGCATCGTGAAGATCGACGCCAGCAAGGCGCTGGCGCTGGACGGGGTCAAGGCCGTGGTGACGCGCGCTGACCTGCCGACGGGGCTTGAAGGCGAAGACCTGAACCTGCAGGACAACACGCTGGCCGGAGAGTTCGCGCTCTATGACGGCCACGCCGTCGCCGCCGTTGCCGCCACTTCGCAGCTGATCGCCCATGACGCGGCGCGGCTGATAGAGGTGGACTACGAGATACTGCCCCACGTCATCGACGTAGACGACGCCATCCGCCCCGACGCGCCGGTGGTGCGAAAGGGCGCGGCGGATGCCTCGGTGCCCGAAGGCTCGCCGCCGAACGTGGTGCGCCAGATGGACTTCGGCCACGGCGATGTCGAGGCAGGCTTCAAGGCCGCCGACCTGGTCATGGAACAGACCTTCCGCACCGAGGCGACCCACCAGGGCTATATCGAACCGCACGCCTGTGTCGGCCAGCTGGGCGCCGACGGCAAGGGCGACATGTGGCTCTGCACCCAAGGCCAGTGGTACATCCGCCGTATGAGCGCGGCGGTGCTGGGGCTCGAGGCTGCGCAGCTGCGCGTCACCCCGTCCGAGATCGGCGGCGGTTTCGGTGGCAAGACCACGATCTTCTCGGAACCCATCGCGCTGGCCCTGTCGCGCAAGGCGGGCGGGCGTCCGGTCAAGCTGGTGATGAGCCGCGCCGAGGTGCTGCGCGCCACCGGCCCGACCGCCTCCGCCTCGATGGACGTCAAGATCGGCATGACGAAGGACGGCAGGATTACCGCCGCCTCGGTCGTGTTCCGGATGCAGGGCGGCGCCTTTGTCGGCATGTCCCCGGTGGGCGAGGCGCTGAGCTGCGCCTTTGCCTGCTACGACATCCCGGCGGTACACCACATGGGCTACGAGGTGCTGGCGAACCGCCCCAAGGCCGCCGCCTACCGCGCGCCGGGCTCGCCGATGGCGGCCTTCGCGGTGGAAAGCCTTGTCGATGAGCTCTGCCGCGAACTGAAGCTCGACCCCATCGACGTGCGCCTCAAGAACGGCGCGCGCGAGGGGACCAAGGCGAGCTACGGCCCGAAATACAAGCAGATCGGGCTGGTCGAGACGCTGGAAGCCGCCAAGGCGCATCCGAACTACCAGGTGAAGCTGGGTCCGAACCAGGGCCGCGGTGTCGCTTCCGGCTTCTGGTTCAACCATGGCGGCGAAACCTCGGTTTCGGTGGCGCTGTCCGAGGACGGGACGGTGCAGGTCTCGATCGGCACGCCCGATATCGGCGGGTTGCGCGCCTCGGTCGGGCTGATGGCGGCGGAAACCTACGGGATTCCGTTCGAAGACGTGCGCGTGAACGTCGTCGAGACCGGCGCGCTGGGGGTCAACGAACCTTCGCACGGCAGCCGCGCGACCTTCGCCAACGGCAAGGCGCTGCACGAGGCGGCGAACCAGACCATCAAGGAGATGTGCCGCCGCGCCGCCAAGAAGTGGGGGATCGAACCGGATGCGGTCGAATGGGCCGACGGCGCGGCCCGTCCGGCGGGCGACAACGCGGGCAAATTCCCTCCCATGACCATTGCCGAGATCGCCGTCGGCATGGGGGCGAGCGGTGGCCCGATTGCCGGGCACCACGAGGTGACGATGGGCGGCGCGGGCGCGAGCTTCGGCACCCATGTCGTCGATGTCGAGGTGGACCCCGAGACCGGGCGCACCACCATCCTGCGCTACCTGGTGGTGCAGGACGCCGGGCGTGCCATCCACCCCTCCTATGTCGAGGGCCAGTATCAGGGTGGCGCGGCGCAGGGCATCGGCTGGGCTCTGAACGAGGAATACGTCTACGGCAAGGACGGGCGGCTGCAGAACCCGCTGTTCCTCGACTACCGCGTGCCGGTCGCCTCGGACCTGCCGATGATCGACACGGTGATCGTCGAGGTGCCGAACCCCGGCCACCCCTATGGCGTGAGGGGCGTCGGCGAGACCGGCATTACCCCGCCGCTGCCGGCGGTCGCCAATGCCATCGCGGCGGCGACGGGCGTGCGGATGCGGCACCTGCCGATGAGCCCGCCCAAGGTGCTGGCGGCGATCAAGGCGAAGAAGGGTGGTTGAGGTCAACCTCTGGTCCGGCCTGCGCCGCTTCACCGGGGGCGAGCAGGTCGTGACCGTGGAAGCCACGACCATCGGCGAAATGCTGGATGCGCTGATCGCGGCGCATCCGGGGCTGGAGCCGTTCCTGGGCGATGGCATGACCGTGGCAGTGGATGGCGAGGTCATCACCGCCCAGCGCGACGCGCCGGTCAGCGAGGAGAGCGAGATCTTCCTGATGCAGCGGCTCAAGGGGGGATAGGCGTGGAGGGGGGCGCTGCCCCCCGTCGCCTGCGGCGACTCCCCCCGGAGGTATTTGGAAAGAAAAGAAGCCAGGGGCGCGGAGCGCTTCTGGCTTCTTTCTGTTTCAAATCTTCAAATGCGACCCGGCAGCCGGGCGCGCCGGTCAGGGGGCGGCGGCCATCACCTCCACCTCGACCTTGAACTCGGGCCGGGTGAAGCCGGACACGATAAGCAGGGTGGAGGCGGGCAGGCGCGCCGCGGGGCCGACGAAGGCGTCGCGGGCGGCCATGTAGTCGGGGAAGAAGGCGCGGTCGGTGACGTAACCGGTGACGTGGGCGACGTCTTGCGGGCCCATGCCCGCCTCGGCGAGGATGGCGCGGATCGCTTCGAAGCAGAGGGTGGCCTGGTCGAAGGGGCTGTCGGGGATCGTGTCATCGGGGCGGATACCAAGCTGTCCCGAGGTGCGAACGATACGCCAGCCGGCGGGGATCTCGGTTCCGTGCGAATAGGCGCCAAAGGGCCTGCGCAGGGTACCGGGCATCAGGGACTGCATCGGCGCCTCCAACATTGCGAAACCTCTTGCCAGCGCCCGCGCGATCTGGGAACCATGGGTCACATCTCTGGCACAGATCGCAGGGCCACGCAGCAACCATCTTCCAAGGGGGAGTCATGGAAAGGCGGGGTCATTCATGAGCGTGCAGGGCTATTGGGCCGACTTGCCGTCGCGGGCATTTGCCGCGTTGCCGGACGACGCGGTTGCCGTTCTCCCGCTGGGCGCGACCGAGCAGCACGGGCCGCACCTGCCGCTGTCCGTGGATCGCGACCTGATCGACGCGGTGACGGCAGAGATGCTGGGGCATCTCGCGGCGGCGCAATCGGTGCTGGTGTTGCCGACGCTGGCCGTCACCAAGAGCAACGAACATCGCGATTTTCCGGGGACACTCGCCTTGGGGCCGAAAACTCTGCTGGCTGTCCTGCGCGACATCGCCGGGTCGGTGGCGCGCGGCGGCGTGCGGCGGCTGGTGCTGTTCAACGGGCATGGCGGGAATACCGCGCTGTTGCAGGTGGCCGCGCGCGAGATGCGGATCGACCACGGGCTGATCGTCGCCAGCTGCGGCTGGTTCGGCTTTGCCGAGACAGCGGGGCTGTTCGATCCGGCAGAGTATGCGCGCGATGTCCATGCGGGCGATGCCGAGACCTCGGCGATGCTGGCGGTGCGGCCGGAACGCGTCGACATGAACCGCGCAGGCGATTTCCGCACGGCGATGGAGGAATGGGAGCGCGACTATCGCTGGATCGGTCTCGGCGGCCCGGCGGTGCCTGCCTGGACCGTAGCCGATCTGAACGCCGAGGGCGCCTGCGGCAACGCGGCAGCGGCGACGGCAGAGAAGGGCCGCGTGCTGATCGACAGCGCGGGTCGCAACTTCGCCGCCTTCCTGGCCGAGTTCGCGCGGTTCGATCCGGGGGTGCGCATGTGATGCGGCTGCCGGGGGTGCTGGTCCCGCGTGCGCTGGTTGCCGATACCGGGGCGTTCGGCGGCGCGGTGGCGGGCGAGATGCTGGCGGGCGATCTTGTGGTCGGCAACGGGCGCGCTGTGTTGGCTCCGGCCGCCGCCGAGCCGTCCCGCCTGGTGCTGCCGCGCTTCGCCGATCCGCATGTGCATCTGGACAAGTGCCATACGGCGCACCGGATGCCGGTGATTGGCGGCGACCTCGACGCCGCCATCGCGGCGCAGCGGATCGACAAGGGGCACTGGACCGAGGGCGACATCCGCGCGCGGGCGGCGCGCGGTTTGGCGGAACTGGCGCAGGCGGGCTGCGGCGCGGTGCGCAGCCATGTCGACTGGGGCACGCCACAGGATGACAGCGCCGCGCCGCTGGCCTGGGAGGTGCTGGGAGACATCGACACCGGCCCGCTCCACCTGCAGCGGGCGGCGCTGGTGTCGATGCCGGTTCTGGCGGATCGCACCCCGGCAGAGCGGATTGCAAGACAGCTGGCGCGGGATGGTGGCGTGCTCGGGGCCTTCGTGAACGGACAGCCTGAGATCGGCGACGGGCTGGCCAATGTCTTCCGGGCCGGGGCGGATCACGACCTGATGCTCGACTTCCACGCCGACGAGGGGCTGCGCGCAGGGCTCGACGGGGTGGAGCGGATCGCCGATGCCGCGCTGGCCCTGCGCTACGAGGCGCCGATCCTGATCGGCCATGCCTGCGCGCTGATGAACTGCAAGGGCGACGACCTCAGGCGCATCGCGGACAAGCTGGCGCGGGCCGGGATCGCCGTCGCGGCGCTGCCCTACACCAACCTCTATCTTCAGGGACGAGGCGCGGGCACGCCCGATCGTCGCGGGCTTGCCCCACTACACGAGCTGCGCGCCGCAGGGGTGCGGGTGGTGCTGGGCGCAGACAACGTGCGCGACGCCTTCTGCCCGCTTGGCAACCACGACCCATTCGCGACACTGGCGCTGGCGGCGCTTTCCGCGCATCTCGATCCACCGTTCGAGCATTGGCTCGCCACGATCACCACTGACGCGCGGCTCGCCATCGGCCTGCCCGCGCTCACCATCGACACGGCGGACCCGAGCGACCTTCTGGTGTTCGAGACCGACAGCCTCGCCGGGCTGCTGTCCGACCGCCCCCGCGCGATTCCCCTGACCGAGATCACCGGAGCCGGTGGCGCATGAGGGACTGGACCGCCATCGCCGCCGCCCTTGCCCCGGTCGAGGTGATCGACGACCCCATGCTGGTAAAGAAACGCTCGCGCGATTTCTTCTGGTTCTCGCCCATTCTCAACGAGCAGCTGAAACGGCGGTTCGGTGATCTGGTCGCGGTGCCGAAGACGCGAGAGGAACTGGCCCATTGTCTCGCCGTCGCCAATGCCCACGACCTGCCGGTCACGCTGCGCGGCGGCGGCACGGGGAACTACGGGCAGGCGGTGCCCTTGCTGGGCGGATTGATCGTGCAGACCACGGCGATGAACCGCGTGCTCGAGATCGGCGAAGGCTTCGTCCGGGTCGAGGCCGGGGCGCTGATGGTCGACATCAACAATGCGCTGAGGCCACGGGGGTGGGAACTGGCGATGTTCCCCTCCACCCAGGACATCGCCACCATCGGCGGTTTTGTCGCGGGGGGCTCTGCGGGCATCGGATCACTGGCCAGCGGGGCGCTGCGCGAGCCGGGGAACATCCGGCAATTGCGGGCGCTGTCGGTGGAGGCTGTCCCGCAAGAGCATGTCTTCGACGCCGAAGACGCCCTGCAGATCCACCACGCCTGGGGCCTGAACGGCGCGATCACCGAGGTCACCCTGCGCACCGTTCCGGCGCGCGACTGCGTGGGCTGCATGGCGACCTTCGACAGCTATGCAGACTGCTACGCCGCAGGATACGCGCTGGCGACGGCGCAGGGGCTGTCGCCCAAGCTCTGTTCCGCGGTCGAGGCGCGGATCGTGGGGTATTTCCCGAAACTGGAAGGCCACCTGCGCCAGGGCCGTCACCTGCTGGTGTCCCTGCTGCCGTCGTCGGACCTCGACGACTACCGCGCCCTGATGCAGGCGCAGGGCGGGCACGTCGACCTGACCCTGACCGAGGAGCAGCGACAGGCCGCTGGCCTGCCGCATGTCTTCGAATTCGCCTACAACCACACGACCTTGCAGGTTCTGAAATCCGACCGCACCGCCACCTACCAGCAGATCGGCGTGCCGGACGCGAGCGACGTCGACAGCATCGTGAGGCTGGAGCAGGCGCTGGGCGACGACGTCTGGCAGCACCACGAATTTGCTCGGCTGAACGGCACGGTGGTGTCCTTCAGCCTGCCCATCGTCTGGTTCACGACCGAGGCCCGCCTGCGTGAGATCGACGCGATCTGCGAGTCGCGCGGCTTTCCGGTCTACGACGCGCATTGCTTCCATGTCGAAGGTGGCGGGCTGAAAAACGCCGACTATCGGCACCTCGCATGGAAGAAACGGATGGACCCCAAGGGCCTGCTCAATCCGGGCAAGTCGCGGGTCTGGGATGATATCCGGCACCTCGAGCCGGACGAGATCGACGCACTGGCCGGGAGAACCCCATGAAACTCACCCCCCTGAACCCGCATTTCGGCGTTGCCGTCGAAGGCCTGCCCCTTGGCGACGTCACCCAGACCCATCTCTACCCCGAACTGCGCGCGCTGTTCGAGGAACACTCGGCCCTCCTGTTCCGCGGCCAGGCGCTGAGCGATCAGCAGCACATGGCGCTGGCCCGGCTCTTCGGGCCCATCGAGGACCGCAAGGCGGACGAGCGCAAGGCGGGCGAGACCTTCGAGATCCCGAAGGTGTCGAACGTGCGCACCGACGGGTCCACCACCGACGAGATGGAAGAGCATACACTGCACCTCAAGGCGAACTTCCTCTGGCACTGCGACAGCACCTTCATGCCCGCCCCGGCGCTGACCAACCTGCTTGTGGCGCGCGTCGTGACCGAGACCGGGGGGCACACGGAACTTGCCAGCACCCGCGCCGGCTGGGCGCAGATGCCGGAGGCGCTGAAAGCGCGGATCCGGGGCCGCGGCGTGTGGCACGCCTACCGCCATTCGCGCGGCAAGATCTCGCCCGAGCTGGCGACACGGGCGATGTTCAACAAGTGGCCCGACCAGCACTGGAACGCGGTCTGGACCAACCCGGCGAACGGGCGCGAGGCGCTTTACCTCGCAAGCCATTCCTACAAGGTCGACGGCTATGACGAGGCGGAAAGCCAGGCGCTGATCGACGAGCTGATCGGCTTCTGCACGCAACCCGAATACGTCTATTCGCACAAGTGGCAGGTCGGCGACGTGCTGATCTGGGACCAGCGGGCGGCGCTGCACCGGGGTACGCCCTGGCCCTACGACCGCCCGCGCACCTTGTCGAGCATCTGCATCAGCGCCCGCCCGGTCGACGGGCTCGATGCGCTGGGTCGCATCCCCGAACCGGTATGATCGCCGCCCTGATGCTGGCGGCGCCGGGCCTCTGGCTCTGCGTCGCGGCCTACGACAACTGGCGCGCGCCCGCGCTGAACCGCGACCTGCTGCGGCAGGTGGTGCGGCTGGAGCTGATGGAGCGCGACTATCCCGACGCCTTCGCGCTGGTGGCGCACCGTCGGCTGGACAATCCGCGCCTGATCGCAGCGCTGTTCGCCCTGATCCGCTGGGCCGAAACGCTCTGCGCCGCGCTGATGCTGATTGCGGCGGGAATGCTGGCGCTGGACCCGGACGCGCTATGGCTGGCGCAGATCGCCGCCGCCGGTTTCGCATTGCTCTGGGCCGGGTTCATCATCGGCGGCAGCTGGTTCTGTTACTGGTACTGCCACCCCTTCGCGCAGATCAATCATTTTCTGCTGATGCTCTGGGGCCTTTTGGTGCTGGGTCTGCTCAGCCTGTAGCGTACACGCCTTTTTTTCTCCAAGTATCTCTGCGCGCCACGCGCGTCCCGCAACAGAGGCCCAAGGCGCGACGCCGGTGCGGGCTTAGGGCGGGGTCCGCCCCGCCGCCCCCCTATCGCAACTCCGGTGTCACCCTGATCACCGTCGGACGATCCGCATGGAACGCCGCCCGCACCGCCTGACCCATCTCGTCAAGCGATCCCGGCGCCGCGCTCAGTGCCCCATAGGACTCCGCCAGCCGACCGAAATCAGGATTCCGCGCGATCACGGCATTCGGCGCGATCTGGGCGCGGATCATGCTGGCCTCGATGGCGCCAAGCTTGCCGTTGTCCCAGAGAAGGATCGGCAGCGGCAGGCCAAGCTCGACGGCGGTGGCAAGCTCGTTCACGGTATACTGAAACCCGTAGTCCCCCGCGATGGCCAGCGTCGGCAGGCCGGGACGGGCCACGGCCCCGCCGATGGCGGCGGGCAGGGCATAGCCGAGCGTGCCGAAGCCGAAGGGATGATGCCAGTGGCCGGGGCGGGCCATGTCCCAGACCTCCAGCGCGGCATAGGCGAACTGGGTCATGTCGGAGTAGATCATGACGTCATTGGGCAGGCAGCCGCGCAGGGCGTCTATCGCGGGCAGGGTGCCGGGATAATCGGCCTCGACCGAGGCGCGGGCGCGGGCGCGGAAGGCCCTGATCTCGTCTGTGTCCCAGGCGGGGGCGTGCGGCGCATCGCGGGCGGGCAGAGCGATGGCCAGCGCCTTCAGGAAGGCTCCGGCATCCGCCAGCACGCACAGGTCGTCCGGGGCCGCATCGCCCAGCACTGCCGGATCCAGATCGACTCGCAGCATCGGGCAGCGGTGCCCGAGGTCGTCGCGCCAGATGTCGGTCTCGGCCAGCTCAGTGCCGACGGCGACCACCAGATCGGCCCGCGCCAGCAACGCCGCGCTCTCACCGCGCGCCATTGTCGCGCCGCAGTAGAGCGGCGCATCCGGCGGCACCAGACCCCGCGCGGCGGCGGTGCAGAACGACGCCGCGCCGGTGTGTGCGAGGATCGAGGGGATCGCCGCCGCGCCGCCTCGCGCCCCACCGCCGAACAGGAAAACCGGCTTTCTCGCCGCACAGATCGCCCTCAGCGCCGCGTGAAACGCCGGATCGCCCGCGCGCGGCCGGTCCGCGGGGGCTGCCGCTGCCGGGGCCTCGGGCGCGGACGCACCCAGACAGGCGATGGGCACCTGCACGTAAGCAGGCCGGGGCCGTGCGGTGACAAATCCCGCCAGCGCCCGGTCGATCAGCGCATAGGCCGCCTGCGCCGTCCGCGCCTCCTCGGCGACGGTGCAGACCGTCGCCGCCGCCGCGCGCTGGTCGAGCATCTGGTGCAACTGCCCGCGCCGCGCCGCCGTCTCGTCCAGCGCCGAGGCGATCACCAGCATCGGCACCGAATCCGAAAACGCCTGCCCCATCGGCGTCAGGATGTTGCAGACGCCGGGGCCGGTGATGACATAGCACACCCCCGGCTTCCCCGAGGCGCGCGCATAGCCGTCCGCCATGAACCCCGCGCCCTGTTCGTGGCGGGCAAGGACGTGGCGCAGCCCCGCCTCCTCGATGCCGCGATACATTTCCTGGTTATGCACACCCGGGATGCCGAAGATCACCTCGGCCCCGCGATCCTTCAGCATGTGCGAAATCTGCGCGCCGAGCGGTCGCATGTCAGCCCCTCCAGAACCGGATGGTGAACAGGACGTAGACCGCCAGCAGTTCCAGCCGTCCGACCAGCATGGCAAGCGTCAGGATCCACTTGGCGGTGTCGTTCAGCGAGCTGAAGTTTCCCGCCGGGCCGATGATCGGGCCAAGGCCGGGGCCGATGTTCGCCACCGCCGTCGCCGCGCCCGAGATGGACGTCACCATGTCCAGCCCGGTCAGCGCCAGCGCCCAGGACAGGATGCCCAGCGTCACCACGAAGAAGACGAAGAAGGCGATGACCGAGTTCAGGATCTCGGCATCCACCGGCCGCCCGCCATAGCGCGCGATGAATACGCCGTGGGGCGAGCGGATGCGCTGCAACTGCACCTTCATCACCGCGAAGAGCAGCTGATAACGGAAGATCTTGACCGAACAGGCCGTCGACCCGGCGCAGCCGCCTATCAGGCCGATGTAGAAGAACATCACGATCAGGAAGGGGCCCCACTGCATGTAGTCGACGCTGGCATAGCCGGTGCCGGAGATGATCGACGTGATGTTGAACAGCGCCTCGCGCAGGGACTTCTCCCAGTGGTGCGGGAAGATGGTGGTCAGAACCCCCCAGGCGACCAGAACCAGGACGAGGATCGTCCAGAGAAAACCGCGCGCCTGTGGATCCTTCCACATGCTGGTGTAATTGCCGTTCAGCATCTGCACATAGCGAACGAAAGGCAGTGCCGCGAGGATCATGAAGACCGATGCGACGTATTCGGCGGGCCCGGAGAATACCGCGAAAGAGGCGTCATAATTGGCGAAACCGCCGGTCGAGAGGGTGGTCAGAGCGTGAACGGTGGCGTCGAAGACGTTCATGCCGAGCGCAAGGTAGCAGAGCATGCAGGCCATCGTCAGGCCGACGTAGACGACCGAGATGCGGCTTGCGATCTCGGTCGCCCGGGGCAGGATCTTGCCCATGGTGTCGAAGGCTTCCGATCGGAACAGTTGCATCCCGCCGACCCGCAGTTCGGGCAGGAAGACCATCGCGAAGACGATGATGCCGATGCCGCCCAGCCATTGCAGGATTCCGCGCCAGAGCAGGATGCCCTTGGGCAGGTTGTCCAGTCCGGTGATGACGGTGGACCCGGTGGTCGTGAAGCCGGACATTGCCTCGAACACCGCGTCGGTGACGGAAAGGTCCGTCGCCCCGAACATCAGCGGCAGCGAGCCGAAACCGGGAAGGGCGACCCAGACGCCGGTGGTCAGCAGGAAGGTTTGCTGGATGGTCAGGCCCTGCTTGACCCCGCTGGAACAGCTCAGCGCCGCGCCACCGCCGACGATGACGCAGAACAACCCGGATTCGAGGAAGGCCGCCCAGTGTCCGTTGCCCTCGGCGATATCGACCAGCATCGGCAGCGCCATGGCCAGCCCGAGGATGGCGACCAGCAGGCCGATGACATATCCGACGGGACGCAGGTCAAACATGGGGCCGAGCGTTGGCGCGCCGGGCGCGCGCTGTCAAGGCAGGGGGAACGACTGCGTCGATACGGATACAGATCAGATACCCGGCGCGGCGACAGGGGCAGAGCCCTGCAACCTCGCCACCCGTTCTACCCTGCCCGGAACTGGCCTCCGTCCCGGTCAAGCCGGTCATGACAGCCATGTCCGGTCCCGCTTGAGAAGCGTGTCGGCGGGCAGGGTCAGTTGGCGCGTCATTCGCGCAGGCGCGACCTTGTGCCGTTTTTCGTCTTCGTCCTGTCCCACGCTCGTCATGCAGAGCCTAGAGCCGCTGCTTGTCTGTTCAGTCCAGTGCGGAGACCGTTCAGCCTTGACGCGGGCGAGCGCCCGGTCGCCTTGTCACGCCGCGGGCGGAACCGCGACGCCTCGGCAGACGCAATCGCCGCAATACCCCGCACCACTAGGTGACGACAACGAACGCAGCAGAACCCACCCGGCGACCGCCCCCGCGCGGCGGCCCGCAACAAGCTCCAGCAAACCAATAGCCTTAATTCACCGCCCGTATCAGCTTTCGCTCGAGCACGCGCAGCACCGTCTTCAGGTCATGCCCGCGCTTCAGGATCTGGCCGTCCATCCCGACAACCGAATACATCCCCTGCCGCCCGCGCAGGCGCGGATGCTTCTCGATCCGGTAGAGCGGGTTCTCCGCCGTCCGCCGGAACACCGAGAAGATCGCGCAATCGCGCAGGGTCGAGATGCCGTAGTCGCGCCATTCGCCCGCCGCCACCATGCGCCCGTAGAGGGTCAGGATGTCCATCATCTCGCGCCGGTCAAACGCAACTTGCTCGGCAATGTTGGGAAACGGGGTGGGCGGGTGGATCGTCATGCCCCAAGCCTTGCGCCAAACGGGACGCAAATCAAGCCTGTTGCAAGCCTCCGAAGCGGGCGAGGAACGCCGGGGCGGCGGGCGGCAAGGCATCCTCGCCGACATCCAGCCAGGTTTCCGCCAGCGGCGCAATGCGGCGATAGGCGTCGGCCACCGCCCGGCGGGGGTCGGCCAGCGGCGCGTCGGCGGGCATCAGCGCGGGCGGCAGGTCGGGATAGCGCAGCACGATCCGCCGCCAGCGGTGGATCAGCAGCATCCGCGCCGCGGCGGCGTCCAGTGGGTCCGGCAAGGGCACGTCCAGCGCGCGAAGGTCATGCGCCAACCCCGCCAGCGCCGCGCGATAGGCCGCGGGCAGCAGATGTGCGCGATAGGCCTCGGACAGCGCCGTCAGCCGCCCCTCGACGCGCAGATCCGCCGACTCCTCCGCCTCCGACGCCGGGGCGATGCGCAATTCCGGCCCGGATCCCGTAAGCGAGACGGTCAGCGCCCAGTCACTGACCGGCCCGGGAGGCGGCGCATAGATCCGCGCCGTTGCCGGGGCAAAGCGTTCCAGCCCGTCGGGGCGCAGGCGATAGTCGCTGCTTCTGCCCCGCCGCTCGCCCGTGATCCAGCCGTCCTGCCCAAGGCGCGAGATCGCCGTGCGCATGGTCCCGGCCTCGACCCCGACACGGCCCAAGAGCTGCCCCAGCCGCCCGGACGAGATCGCGCCGCCGCGATGCTGCACCATGTCGCCAAAGACCGTGATGATCAGCGACCAGGCGCGCAGGCGGCCTTGCGCGTGCAGGTTCTGGATCAGCGGGACAAGCGGGTCGGTCATCACCGCCGATTATCCGCCGCTGTTCCCTGACGCAAGATTACCGTTCGTAGGCCACCATGGTCAGCAGCTCGTACTCAGCCACCTGCTCGCCGTTCTGGTTGGTCAGCGTCACGTTCCAGGCGACCTCGCCATAGGTGTCGGTGCGCTGCGTCTTGCGCTTGCAGGTCAGCCGCACGGCAATGCTGTCACCCGGAGACACCGGCTTCTGAAACGACAGCCCGTTCAGCCCCGTGTTCGCCAGTACCGGCCCCGGATCGGGCTGCACGAACAGGCCCGCGGCAAAGCTCAAGAGCAGGTAGCCATGCGCCACGCGCCCCGGGAAGAAGGGGTTCGCCTTGGCCGCATCCTCGTCCATGTGGGCATAGAAGGTGTCGCCGGTGAAATGGGCGAAATGTTCGATATCCTCCAGCGTCACGGTGCGCGCGGCGGTGTGCAGCGTCTCGCCCAATTGGATCTCGTTGAAGGTGCGCTGGAAGGGATGCTGCGGGCCCTTCACTTCGGAGGCTCCGGGCAGCCATTGCCCGGTGATCGCCGCGATCACGTCCGGGCTGCCCTGGATTGCCGTGCGCTGCATGTAGTGGAGCACGCCGCGCACCCCGCCCAGTTCCTCGCCGCCCCCGGCGCGCCCCGGCCCGCCGTGGACCATATGCGGCATCGGCGCGCCGTGGCCCGTCGCCTCCTTCGCGTTCGCGCCGCCAACGATGTAGAGCCTGCCGTGCCAGGCCGCGCTATCCAGCGCCACCTGCCGGGCGACCTTCGGGTCCGCCGTGATCAGCGAAGCCACCAGCGATCCGCCGCCCCGGTTCGCCAGGGCGCTGGCATGGGACAGGTCGCGGTATGGCATGATGGTGGAGACCGGACCAAACGCCTCGATTTCATGTACCTTCACCGCCGCATCCGGGTCGTTACATTCCAGCAGCACCGGCGCAAGGAACGCGCCTTCCGCTCCCGCCCCCGTCAGCGCGGGCGTGGAAGGATCGCCCGTCAGCCGCCGCGTCTCGCCGGACAAGGCATCAATCCGCGCCAGCACATCCGCCTTCTGGTCTGCCGAGGCCAGCGCTCCCATCCGCACCCCCTCCGCCGCCGGATCGCCGATCACCAGCCCGTCGAGCCGCGCCAGTAGCGCGTCGCGCACCTCCCCCAGACGCTCGGAAGGCACAATGATCCGCCGGATCGCCGTGCATTTCTGCCCGGCCTTCGTCGTGATCTCGTTCGATACCTCCTTCACGAACACCTCGAACTCCGCCGTCCCCGGTGCCGCATCCGGCCCCAGAATGGTGGCGTTGAGACTGTCCTGCTCCGAATGGAACCGCACCGAATTGCGCATCAGCGCCGGATTGGCCCGCAGCATCAGCGCGGTATCCGCCGACCCCGTGAAGCTCACCACATCCTGCGCGCCCAACCTGTCCAGCATGTCGCCGAGCGATCCGATCACCAGCTGCACTGCCCCGTCCGGCAACAGCCCCGACTCGACGATCATGCGGAAACAGGCCTCGGTCAGGTAGCAGGTCTGCGTCGCCGGTTTCACGATGGCGGGCATCCCCGCCAGCAGCGTCGGCGCCAGCTTCTCGAGCATCCCCCAGACCGGGAAGTTGAA
>JAGRMS010000306.1:1745-3862 GCA_020441135.1 Pseudooceanicola sp. | reverse complement strand
AGGCGACGTCCGACTGGTGCGGCATGGAGGAGGAGACGCACCCGTGGTCGTCGCCCGCCACCACCAGCACGCCGCCCTTGGGCGCAGAACCATAGGCGTTGCCATGCCGCAGCGCGTCGCCCGACCTGTCAACGCCCGGCCCCTTGCCATACCACATGGCAAAGACACCTTCGACCTCGACCCCGGGGTGCAGCACCGCCTGCTGGCTGCCCAGCACCAGCGTCGCGCCCAGATCCTCGTTGACGGCGGGCTGGAAGGTCACGCGCGCCTGCTCCAGCCGGGCCTTGTTCTTCCACATCTCCAGATCGACGCCGCCCAGCGGCGACCCGCGATAGCCCGAGACATACCCCGCGGTGTTCAGCCCCGCCGCGCGGTCCCGCCGCGCCTGGTCGAGCATGATCCGCACCAGCGCCTGCGTGCCGGTCAGGAAGACCCGGCCCTTCGGCAGATCATAGCGGTCGGAAAGCTTGTAGGTCCGGAAGCCGGACGACTGGTCGGTCATGGCGCACCTCGGGCTTGGCCCGGTCAGTTTACCGCAAGATGGATGGAAAATTTGGCCGAAGGCCAAGGCTTTTCGGCGTCAAATCGGAATGCTATGTCATCCACTGAGAGTTTACCGGACAATCATGCCAGATCTCGATCCCACCGACCTCGACCTGCTCCGCCACCTGCGCCGCGACAGCCGCATTTCGAATGCCGACCTGGCGGGCAAGGTGGGCCTGTCCCCCTCTTCCTGCTGGCGCCGCGTCCGCGCGCTGGAAGAGGCGGGGGTCATCAGGCGCTACAGCGTCGTGCTGGACCCCGAACGGCTGGGCGAGACCTTCCAGGCCATCGTCCACGTTCACCTGACCCGCCACGATCCGCAGAACGTCGAGGGCTTCATCCGCGCGGTGCAGGCCAAGGACGAGGTGCGCGACTGTTTTGCGACCACCGGGCAGTCGGACTATCACCTCTTCGTTTCGTGCCGCGACCTCGCCTCCTACAACCGTTTCCTTGAAACCTTCCTGTTCCGTCTGCCCGCCGTCGCCAGCGCCCAGACCAACGTCGTCCTGCGCACGATCAAGGCGCGCGACTGAGCGCCGCTGACGGGAAGTTCATCTTGCCGGCCCCCCGCGGCGCCCTACCCTTCCGTCAATCAGCAGGGAGAGCGAGCATGAACGACCACATCCGACGCAGGGCCAGCGATTTCGACCCGCGCATCCTCGAGATTTTCGACGGCTACGTACACGGCACGATGTCGAAGCGCGACTTCATGGCCCAGGCGGCGCGCTACGCCGCGGCGGGTGTGACGGGGGCGATGATCCTTGACCAGTTGCAGCCGAACTATGCCCTGGCCCAGCAGGTCGCGCCGGACGATCCCGATATCGAGACGATGACGGTCGAATACCAAAGCCCCGAGGGTCATGGCACCATCAAGGGGCTGATGGCGCATCCCAAGGGTCAAAAGGTCCGCCCGGCGATCCTGGTCATCCACGAGAACCGCGGGCTGAATCCTTACATCGAGGACGTGGTGCGACGCGCCGCCAAGGCCGGGTATCTGGCGTTTGGCCCCGACGGGCTGTCGCCGCTCGGCGGCTATCCCGGCACCGACGACAAGGGGCGCGAGATGCAGGCCTCGATGGACCCGGCCAAGCTGATGGAGGATTTCTTCGCCGCGTTCGAGTTCCTGCGCGAGCATCCGCTCAGCACCGGCAAGGTCGGCGCAGTGGGCTTCTGCTATGGCGGCGGCGTGGTGAACGCGCTGGCAGTGGCCTATCCGGACCTGTCAGCGGGCGTGCCCTTCTACGGGCGGCAACCGGCGGTCGAGGATGTGGAGGAGATCCAGGCACCGCTGCAAATCCACTATGCCGGGCTGGACGAACGCATCAACGCCGGGGCGCAGGCCTTCAAGGAGGCGCTGGAGGAGCACCACAAGAAATACGAGATGTATTTCTACGACGGCGTGAACCACGGCTTTCACAACGACACCACGCCGCGTTACGACGAAGAGGCCGCGAAACTCGCCTGGGCCCGGACGCTCGCCTTCTTCGCGCTGCACCTCGCCAGTTGAAGCTCAGGCGGTCAGCCCCTCCGGCTCGGGCAGACCATTGGCGCGGCAGCAGGCGGTCAGCGTGTTG
>JAGRMS010000306.1:701-1733 GCA_020441135.1 Pseudooceanicola sp. | reverse complement strand
AGCAGGCAGGCGATGGTCATCGGTCCGACGCCGCCCGGAACGGGCGTGATCGCGCCCGCCACCTCGGCGCAGCTGGCATAGTCGCAGTCGCCGACCAGCTTGTCCTTGCCCGAGTCGGTGGGCGTCCGGTTGATACCGACGTCGATCACGGTCGCGTCGGGTTTCAGCCAGTCGCCCTTGACCATTTCGGGCCGTCCCACCGCGGCCACCACGATATCGGCGCGGCGCACCACGGCCGGCAGATCCCTGGTGCGCGAATGCGCGATCGTCACGGTGCAGTTGTCCCGCAGCAGCAGCTGCGCCATCGGCTTGCCGACGATGTTGGAGCGGCCGATCACCACCGCCTCCATTCCCGCAAGGCTTCCGTGCAGGTCGCGCAGCAGCATCAGCGAGCCCAGCGGCGTGCAGGGGACCATCGCCTTCTGCCCGGTCGCCAGCAGTCCGACGTTGGAGATATGGAAGCCGTCCACGTCCTTTTCCGGCAGGATCGTGGCGAGCACCTTCGTCTCGTCCACCTGTTTCGGCAAAGGCAATTGCACGAGGATACCGTGGATCGCCGGATCGGCATTCAGCGCCTCGACGATCGCCAGCACTTCGGCTTCCGACGCCGTGGCGGGCAGCCGCTTCTCGACCGAGTGCATCCCCGCCTCGACCGTCTGCTTGCCCTTGGAGCGGACATAGACCTGGCTCGCCGGATCCTCGCCAACCAGGACGACGGCAAGACCGGGAGTGATACCCTTGGCCTTCAGCGCCGTGACTTGCTCGGCCACCTTGCCCCGCACCGTGGCCGCAAACGCCTTGCCGTCGATCACCCGTGCCGCCATGTCCTGATCCTTCTTTTCTTTTCAAATACTCCCGCCGGAGGCAGGAGCCGCAACGCGGCGACCGGGCCGAGCGGGGGCTCGAAGCCCCCCGAGGGCCGCGCCTCGCCTGACGCGCAATGCGCGTCAGAACAACCCTTCTATCTGCCCGGCCTCGTTCAGCCGAATCGTCTCGGCGCTCGGCACTTTCGGCAGGCCCGGCATGGTCATG
>JAGRMS010000306.1:0-691 GCA_020441135.1 Pseudooceanicola sp. | reverse complement strand
TCTCGCCGCAGATCACCACGACGAAGCCCGCCCCGGCCGACAGCCGCACTTCGCGCACCGGGACCGAGTGGCCCGTGGGCGCGCCGCGCAGGTTGGGGTCGGTCGAGAAGGAATACTGCGTCTTCGCCATGCAAATCGGCAGGTGGCCATAGCCCTGCTTTTCCCAGGCGTACAGCTGATCGCGCACCGACTTGTCGGCCAGCACCTCGTCGGCGTGGTAGATGCGCTTGGCAATCGTCTCGATCTTCTGGAACAATGGCATCTCGTCGGGATAGAGCGGCGCGAAATGTGCGCCGCCGCTGTCGGCAAGCTGCACCACCTTGCGCGCCAGATCCTCGATACCGGCAGAACCCTGCGCCCAGTGCCGGCACACGATCGCCTCGGCACCCTGCGCCGCGACATAGGTCTTCACCGCGTCGATTTCGGCATCGGTGTCGGAATGGAAATGGTTGATCGCCACCACAACCGGCACGCCGAAGGATTTGACGTTGGCGATGTGGCGCCCGAGATTGGCGCAGCCCTTCTTCACCGCGGCCACGTTTTCCGCGCCGAGGTCTTCCTTCTTCACGCCGCCGTTCATCTTCATGGCGCGCACCGTGGCGACGATGACCGCCGCCGCCGGCTTCAGCCCCGCCGTCCGGCACTTTATGTCGAAGAACTTTTCGGCCCCGAGGTCGGCGCCGAAGCCCGC
>JAGRMS010000305.1 GCA_020441135.1 Pseudooceanicola sp. | reverse complement strand
GAGGTCGTTGTCGAGCTTCTGTTCGGGATAGGTGTCCTTCGTGTTGAAGGGACGGTGCCGGTAATGGGCCACTGGGGCTTCTCCTTCAGGCTTGCCGGGTGGACCGTGCCGGCCCGACGTAATCGCGATAGCTGCGCTGGATGGCGATCTGGTCGGCGACATGGCGCGCATCGTGCCAGACGCCCCAGATGAAGGTCGACCCGCGCCGCGACTGCCAGGGGAGGCCGAGGAAGTAGACGCCGGGCACCACCGAGACGCCGCGCTGGTGACGCGGGCGGCCCCGGTCGTCGGTCACGTCCATCTTCAGCCAGCCGAAATCCTGACGATAGCCGGTCGCCCAGAGGATCGTGCTGATCTCCTCCAGCGGCAGCGACGACAGCGGGTTAGCCAGGCAATCGGGGTCGGGCAGGAAGTGGCGCGCCTCCGGTTCTTCGGGCAGGTCGGCGCCGTTGCGGGCGATCCACTCGTCGGCGGCGTCCAGCACCGACAGGTAATTTGCGTCGCCCTGCGCGATGTTCGCCGACAGATCGTCGGAGAAGCGCAGCGCGCCGTCCTCGCAGGCGATGGTGCGCCCGACCAGCGTGATCCCCTGCCGCGCGAGGTCGCGGAAATCGACCGTGTGGCCGCCGTAGGCGCCGCTGACCGCGATGGTGACATGCTCCATTCCGGGTTTCGGCGCGGGGATATCCCAGAGGCCCAACACGCCCAGCCACCAGCAGTAGTCGCGCCCCCGGTAGACCCGTGGCGGCCGGTCATGCGGGCCGACCGACAGGTAGACCCGCTGCCCCGCGCGCACGATCTCTTCGGCGATCTGCACGCCCGAGGATCCCGCGCCGACCACCAGCACAGGGCCTTCGGGCAACGCGTCCGGGTTGCGGTAGAAGCGCGAGTGCAACTGGGTCAGCCCCGGGCGATCCGGCACGAGGTCCGGCATCACCGGCTCCTGAAACGCGCCCGTCGCCACCACGATGTTCTGGCAGGCGATCTCGCCCGCCGAGGTCTGGACGGTGAAGCCCGGTCGCCCTTCGTTGGGCGTGGCACTCAGCACCTCGACACCGCAGCGCACCGGCGCATCGAACGCCTTCACATAGTCCTCGAAATACCGCGCCACCCGGTCCTTGGACGGAAACGCCTCGGGGTCGACATCGTCGAAGGCCAGGCCCGGAAAGCGGTCGTGCCAGGCCGGCCCGTTCGCCACCAGCGAATCCCAGCGCCCGGTGCGCCAGCGTTCCGCGATGCGGTCACGTTCCAGCACCAGATGCGGGATGCCGTTGCGCGTCAGGTGCTCGCTGGCCGCCACGCCGGCCTGTCCGGCCCCCACAACCAAGGTATCAATCGTCTCGATCACGCCTTAACCCCCGCCACGCGCCCGGCCAGGTAGCGCGCAAAGTCATAGTTTGGCCGTTCCAGGTGGCTCAGATGCCCCGGCGCGCTGAGGTCCGCGCAAAGCCCGCGATAGACCTTCTCGGTGCAGCCCCGGTCCTCGACATTCACCCGGTCGAGCAGCTCTTTCAGCGCCGCGAAGTTCGCCTGCGCGTCGGCATCGCCCCGGTAGTCGTCCGACATGCCCCCGCCGAAGCGGATATGCACCCGCCCCGGCCCCTTCGGGTGCAGCGACAGATACCAGAAATACCCCGGCGTCAGCGTGATCAGCAAGCTCGGATACAGTGCCAGCAGGAAGGTCGTGCGCCGCTCGTCCCCCGTCAGCCGCGTGTTCGACGGATGCGCCATCGCGATGCGCAGGGAATCGTCCTTCAGGATCGTATGCCAGTTGAACGCCTCGCGTCCCGGCGGGCAGACCATCTCTTCCAGCTTCGACAACCCGCCGATGGTGCCCGCATGGCAGACCGGCAGGTGGTAGCTCTCCATGAAGTTCTCGGCCAGCACCTTCCAGTTGGTGTCCCAGACGTGCTCTTCGAAGAAGGTCTCTGTGTAGTTGAGCATGTCATAGCCCGCCACCATCGACTCGACCTCGTGCAGCCGGTCCGCCACCGGCGCGGCCTCGGCGTTCAGCGTCACGAAGACCCAGCCCAGCCACTCCTCGCAGCGCAGCTGCGGCAGGCAATACTGACCCTTCTCGAAGCCTTCGTTCAGCCCCATCGCCGGCGCGCCGCGCAGGCTGCCGTCCAGGTTGTAGGTCCAGGCGTGATAGGGGCAGACGATGGCGCGCACCTGCCCGCGCCCCTCCAGCAGGGTCGACATCCGGTGCAGGCAGACGTTCGACAGCGCCCGCAAGGCCCCGTCCTGCCCCCGCACCACCACGAACGGCTGCCCCGCCAGCTCGCCCGTCACGTAATCGCCAGGCGCCGCCAGCGCGCCGGCGCGTCCGACGCAATACCACTCCTTGCGGAAGACCTCGGCCAGTTCCGCCTCGAGAAACGCCTGCGAGGTATAGACCGACGGCGGCATCGCCCGCGCCCGTTCGAAGGGCACCGCGACGTTTGCCGCCAGTGCCGCCACAGGATCGTCTTCGCCCAGATCGCGCATCGCCGTCCTCCCAGAACCGCCGGACCAAGGATGATCCAGCCGCCCGCCCGCCGCAAGCGCCAGAATCGCGCTCTGGCCTTTGTCCGCCACCTGGTCTATCTGGCCCGGGAACCCGAACCACAGGCTGCCCCCGATGAGCTTTGAAACCCCAGGCCCGGTCGAATCCGGATTGCGCGCCGCCATTTCCCCGATCGAGGAGATCATCGCCGAGGCCCGCAAGGGCAAGATGTATATCCTCGTCGACCACGAGGACCGCGAGAACGAGGGCGACCTCTGCATTGCCGCCGAATTCGCCGATGCCGCCGCGATCAACTTCATGGCGACCCACGGGCGCGGCCTGATCTGCCTGCCGATGACCGCCGAGCGGATCGACCGGCTGGGTCTGCCGCTGATGGCCGTCAACAACTCGTCGCGGCACGAAACCGCCTTCACCGTCTCGATCGAGGCGCGCGAGGGTGTGTCCACCGGCATCTCGGCCGCCGACCGCGCGCTGACCGTCAAGACCGCGATCAACGAACAGAACACCATGGCCTCGCTCGCCACCCCCGGCCACATCTTCCCGCTGCGCGCCAAGCGCGGTGGCGTACTGGTGCGCGCGGGCCATACCGAGGCGGTGGTCGACATCTCGCGCCTGGCCGGTCTGAATCCCGCCGGCGTGATCTGCGAGATCATGAAGGACGACGGCGAGATGGCCCGCCTTCCCGACCTGATCGACTTCGCGCAGAAGCACGGGCTGAAGGTCGGCACCATCTCCGATCTGATCGCGTATCGGTCGCGCAACGACAACCTCGTCGATGAAACCTCGCGCTGCACTGTCGAGTCGGAGTTCGGCGGGACGTGGGAGATGCGGATTTTCACCGACCAGACCCACGGCATCGAACACGTCGCGCTGATCAAGGGCGACATCAGCAAGGGCGGCCCGGTGCTGGCCCGCACCCATGCCCTGCACGAGGCGTCCGACGTGCTGGGCCTTGGCCCCAAGTCGGCCCGCCAGCTGCCTCGCGCCATGGAACTGATCGCCAAAGAGGGCAGGGGCGTCGTCTGCCTGTTCCGCCAGCCCCGCAACGCGCTTTATGCCTCTGAGGATGACGGCCCGCGCACGATCAAGCAGACCGGGCTGGGGGCGCAGATCCTGTCGTCGCTCGGCCTGCGCGAATTGGTCCTGCTGACGGATTCGCCGCAGGTGCGCTACCTGGGGCTCGAGGCCTATGGCCTCTCCATCGTCGGCACCCGTCCGATCCTGTCCGAGGGCTGAGCCATGGCCGCCAACGAAAACCACTACGTCCTGCCGCGCCCGACCTTCAAGGAGCCGGTCAAGCTGCTGATCGTCGTCGCCCCCTATTACAAGGACATCGCCGACCATCTCGTCGCGGGGGCCAAGGCCGAGATCGAGGCCGCGGGCGGCACCTGGGACTTGATCGAGGTGCCGGGCGCGCTGGAAGTGCCGACCGCCATCGCGATTTCCGAGCGCATGTCGAACTTCGACGGCTACGTCGCGCTTGGCTGCGTGATCCGGGGCGAGACGACGCATTACGACACCGTCTGCAACGATTCGAGCCGTGCGCTGCAGCTGATGGGGCTTCAGGGTCTTTGCATCGGCAACGGCATCCTGACGGTCGAGAACAAGGACCAGGCGATGGTCCGCGCCGATCATGAAGGTCAGAACAAGGGCGGCGGCGCGGCGGCCGCGGCGCTGCACCTGATCGCGCTGACCCGTCGCTGGGGCGGCAAGAAAAGCGACGTGGGCTTCCGCCCCTCGGGCGACTACCGCATCGCGGGCGAGACCTCGGCATGACCCCGGACGCCGTGCCCTCGGGCAACCAGAAACGCAAGATGCGCTCGGCCACGCGGCTTTACGCCGTGCAGGCGCTGTTCCAGATGG
>JAGRMS010000304.1 GCA_020441135.1 Pseudooceanicola sp. | reverse complement strand
CGGTGACGATCAAGATCAACGTCGACCAGACCGGCCAGGCGACCTCGAACGGGATCGTCGCGCTGAAGGACTGGATCGCCCCGGCGGACGCGCCGCTGGTCGACTCGCTGCAAAAGGCGGGCGCGGTGGTGATCGGGCGCACTAATACACCCGAATTCTCTTTCCGCGCCGATACCGACAATCCGCTGCACGGACGCACGGTCAACCCCTGGGGAGCGCATATCTCGCCCGGCGGATCCTCCGGCGGGGCTGGTTCCGCCGTCATGGCGGGCATCGGCGCGCTGGCGCATGGCAACGACATCGGCGGCTCGCTCCGCTTTCCTGCCGCCGCCAATGGCGCGGTGACGGTCAAGCCGGGGCTGGGCCGCGTGCCCGCCTGGAACCCCAGCCAGAAGGCCGAACGCGGGATGCTGTCGCAGGCCATGTCGGTGCAGGGCCTGATCGTGCGCGAGTCCGCCGACCTGCATCTGGCGATGCCGACGATGGTCGCGCCCGACCCGCGCGACCCCTTCCACAGTCCCCTGCCCTGGCGCGGCGCGCCGATGCAGGGCAAGCTTCGGGTCGCCTTCACCCGCAACACCCACGGCTACGACCTGCACCCCGAGGTGGACGCGGCGCTCCTTGCCGCCCGCGACGCGCTGGCCGATGCGGGCTACATCGTCGAGGAGGTGGAACCGCCGCTGCTGAAGGAATGCGCGCTGGACGGCTATCGCGCCCTGATGGGCGAAACCGCCGCGCTGTCCGGCCCGGACATCAAGGCTGCCGGGTCGCCTACCGTGCAGGCGATCTTCGAGGAATACTTCCGCCAGTTCCCGCCCTATGAAGGCACCGAACTGCTGCAAGCGATGGCGCGGCGCACCCACTATGCCCGCCAATGGTCGCTGTTCATGGAAACCTATCCGCTGGTCCTCACCCCCTTCCTGCCGCAACCCTTCTTCGCCCCCGACCGCGATACCGAAGGGGCCGAGGGCGTGCTCGAAGTGTTGGGGTCCGCCGTCTGGTCCTATTCGATGAACTTCATGGGCCTGCCCGCCGGAAACGTCCCCGCCCGCCTCGCCGACCTGCCGAAAGGCCCGCAGCCGATCAACGTGCAGGTCGTCGGCCGCCGCTGGCGCGAGGATCTGGTGGTCGACGCCATGTCGGCCATCGAATCGCGCATCGGGCGGATGTGCGATGCATTGTGGAAGCGCATGGGCTAATCTCTCGAGGTCAGAGGGGAAAATCCCCCGGCCTTAGGGAGGGAACCATGCAGATCACATCCGTCCTGCGCCGCGCGGCGCAGGTCGCGCCGCAGGGCGTATCGACCATCTACAAGGACCGCAGCCGCACCTGGCCCGAGACGCTTGACCGTGTGCAGCGGCTGGCCGGGGCGCTGCAAAACCTTGGCATGAAACCCGGCGACCGGGTCGCGCTGCTGTCGCTCAACTCCGACCGTTTCATCGAATACTACTTCGCCGTGCCTTGGGGCGGCCGCGCGATGATGCCGATGAACATCCGCTGGACGCCCGCCGAATGCGCCTATGCGCTGAACGACGCGGGCGCGGAAATCCTGCTGGTCGACGATGCCTTCGCCAAATCCGCCCCGGCAATCCGGGCCGAGGTCAAAGGCCTGAAGACGCTGATCTTCTGCGGCGACGGGCCTACCCCCGAGGGCATGGTGAACTACGAGGAGATCCTTGCCGCCGCCGATCCGGTTCCGGACGCGGGGCGGTCGGGCGATGATCTGGTCGGCATCTTCTACACCGGCGGCACCACCGGCTTTCCCAAGGGCGTGATGCTGAGCCACATCAATTTCTACGTCGGCGGCATCTCGAACGCGCAGGAGCTCGAGGTGCGCGACGGCGCCCGCTACCTGCATGCCGCGCCGATGTTCCACATCGCCGACCTGCTCTGGTTCGCCGCGATCACTTTCGTCGCCGGCACGCATATCGTCATCCCGATGTTCACCCCCGACGCGACGCTTGAGGCGATCGAGACGCACCGGCCCAGCCATGTTCTGCTGGTGCCGGTGATGATCCAGATGGTCATGGCCAGCCCGAAAATCGCTACCGCCGACACGTCGTCGCTGGAGATGATCGCCTACGGCGCGTCGCCCATCACCGAGGCCGCGCTGCGGCGCGCCTTCGAGCTGTTCCCCGGCGTGCGCTTTCTTCAAGCCTTCGGCCAGACCGAGCTGAGCCCGGTCGCGACTATCCTGACGCCCGAGTATCACGTCGTCGACGGCCCGAACGCCGGGCGCCTGCGGTCCTGCGGGCGCACCACGCGCGCCGCCGAGATCCGCGTGGTGGACCCGGACGGTAACGAACTCCCACGCGGCGAGGTGGGCGAGATCGTGGTCAAGGGGCCAATCACCATGCTCGGCTACTGGAACAAGCCCGACGCCACCGCCGCAGCGATCACGGACGGCTGGGTTCATACCGGCGATGCGGGCTACATGGACGGCGAAGGCTTCATCTTCCTGATGGACCGGCTGAAGGACATGATCGTCTCGGGCGGCGAGAACGTCTATTCGGCGGAGGTCGAGAACGCCATCGGCCAGCATCCGGCGGTTGCCACCAGCGCGGTGATCGGCATCCCGTCCGAGCAATGGGGCGAGCAGGTCCATGCCATCGTGATTCTGAAACCAGGGGCAGAGGCCAGCGAGCAGGAGATCAAGGACCACAGCCACACCCTGATCGCCGGCTACAAATGCCCACGCTCGGTCGAGTTCCGCACCGATCCCTTCCCGCTGTCGGGCGCCAACAAGGTGCTGAAGACGGAACTGCGCAAGCCGTTCTGGGAAGGACAGAGCCGACATATCTCGTGAAAACGAATTGCGGGCGCGGATTTGGGGCTCCGCGCCCGCAGAAGGTGTAACCCTGCAATCGCTAACACACGGGTTCTGGTGACGGAACCTGCACCAGAGGCTGAGAATGCAGCCAATGTCTTTCTGGGGTTAACGGGATGCTGTGTAAGTGAAGTGGGTCACAGGAAGATGAACGCCGCGCGCATCGACAAACGGATTGCGGGCGCGGGTGTTACCCCGCGCCCGCATCCGGTCAGAACCAGAAAATCGTTACCCCCCAACCCGGCGCCGGATCTGCAGCCAGGCAGCGTTACGCGGCCATTGTTGCAGACGACGGGGCAAGCTTCCGTAATCTGGATCACATAATGAACCGCTATCCTGTGTCAGGGGCCAATCCCGCGATCACAACTGGTTTACCTTATGTGAACTGCTCGGAAATCAACCGCTCTTCCAGACCGTGACCGGGGTCGAACAGGATGCGATGGCTCACTGTAGGCTCCGACCTGATCTCCACCCAGTCGATATCGGGGAAAGAGATCGAATCGGCATCCGCCATGACCGGGCGCTTCTCCGGCTCCAGCACGTCGAAACGCACGGCGGCGGATTGCGGCAGCAGCGCGCCCTGCCAGCGGCGCGGGCGAAAGGCGGCGATGGCGGTCAGGGCCAGGACGTGGCTCCCGATCGGCAGGATCGGACCGTGGGCGGAATAGTTGTAGGCGGTCGATCCCGCAGGCGTCGATACCAGCGCCCCGTCGCAGACCAGTTCCGCCAGCCTCACCTTGCCGTCCACGCTGATCCGCAGCCGCGCCGCCTGCGGCCCGGCGCGCAGCAGCGAAACCTCGTTGATCGCCAGTGCCCGGTGCAGCCGCCCGTCCCGGTCCATCGCCCGCATCGACAGCGGGTGGATCACCTCTTCCTTCGCGGCCTGCAACCGCTCGGGCAGGTCGTATTCGTGATACTCGTTCATCAGGAAGCCGATGGTGCCCCGGTTCATCCCGTAGACCGGAACTTCCAGCGCCTGCGTCGCGTGCAGGGTGCGCAGCATGAACCCGTCGCCGCCCAGAGCCACGATCACGTCCGCCTCGCCCGGTCCAGCTTCGCCATAGCGCGCCGCCAAGGCAGCGCGCGCGTCCTGCGCCACCGGCGCGTCGCTGGCGAGAAAGGCAATCTTGAGGTTCATTCCGACGTTTCCGATGGGCGCGATTGCTTCCGAAACAACCATACCTTTCCGCCCTTTGCCAGCCTTGCCGCAGAACCCGTGGCCAGCGTCGCTTTCCCGCCTTTATCCGCGCGCCGCTTTCCTCTAGGAGAGCGCCAGTTCCCGCAGCCCTTGCCCCCGGAGACCGCCATGACCGCGCCCCACCGTGACGCCGGCTTTTTTACCGAAGCCCTTGCCAGCCGCGACCCTGAGATCTTTGGCTCGATCACCAATGAACTCGGCCGCCAGCGTGACGAGATCGAGTTGATCGCCTCGGAAAACATCGTCTCGCTGGCCGTGCTGCAGGCGCAGGGCTCGGTCATGACCAACAAGTATGCCGA
>JAGRMS010000303.1 GCA_020441135.1 Pseudooceanicola sp. | reverse complement strand
GGCGATCTCGTAGGGGCTCATCGAGGCATCGCCGACGAAGATGGCCTTGTAGTCCGCGCCATAGGTGCGCAGCACCTCGTGCGTCGGCGTCTGCGCGTCCCAGCGGCGGCGGTTGTCCTTCCACACGCCCTCGTAGAGGCAGTTGTGGAAGTAGAAGTGCTCCATGTGCTTGAACTCGCTGCGCGCGGCCGAGAACAGCTCTTCCACCACCTTCACATGCGGGTCCATCGACCCGCCGACGTCGAGGAACAGCAGCACCTTCACCGCATTGTGCCGCTCGGGGCGCATCTGCACGTCGAGATAGCCATGCTCCGCCGTCGCGCGGATGGTGCCGTCGAGGTCGAGTTCCTCCGCCGCCCCCTCGCGCGCCCAGCGGCGCAGGCGTTTGAGCGCGACCTTGATGTTGCGCGTGCCCAGTTCCACCGTGTCGTCGAGGTTCCTGAATTCCCGCTTGTCCCAGACCTTCACCGCGCGCTGGTTGCGGCTTTCCTTCTGGCCGATCCGCACGCCCTCGGGGTTATAGCCGTAGGCCCCGAAGGGCGAGGTTCCGGCGGTGCCGATCCACTTGGACCCGCCCTGGTGCCGCCCCTGCTGTTCCTTCAGGCGTTCGCGCAGCGTCTCCATCAGCTTCTCGAAGCCGCCGAGCGCCTCGATTTCCTTCTTCTCGGCCTCGGTCAGGTGCTTCTCGGCCATCTTGCGCAGCCAGTCGGCGGGGATGTCCACCGCCTCCATCACCTGCTCGAAGGTGATGTCCTCCAGCCCCTTGAAGGCAGCCGCAAAGGCGCGGTCGAACTTGTCGAGGTGGCGTTCGTCCTTCACCATCGACACCCGGGCGAGGTAGTAGAAGGCTTCGGGGTCGTAGGTCGCAAGCCCCGTCTTCATCGCCTCGAGAAAGGTCAGGAACTCGCGCAGCGTCACCGGGACGCCGTGTTTGCGCAAGCTGTCGAAGAAGGGCAGGAACATGGGCGTCAGGCCAGGCTGCGTTCGATGATGACCGCCGCGATCATGCCCGCGACCGCCAGCGCGATCCCGTAGCCGGCCGCGTATTGCGCCATGTCGGCGATTGATCCGCCCCGCCTGCGCGCCGTCGCCGCGCCCAGGATGGCCCCCAGGAAAAACCCCCCGATCGCCAGCATGGCCTACCCCTTACAGGCGGCGCGAGCGAGGGCTCAGCGCCGCGATTTCGCGCATCTTCGCATGGACCGCATGGTCCGAACCAAAGCCGTAACGCGCCCAGCCCAGACTGTCCAGCCGGACGGCCTGCGCCGCCTCCGACTTGCCCGCAAGCTCCAGCGCTTCGGCCTTGAGCAGCATCAGCGTTGCCAGCAGCGCCGCGTTTTCCGCACGGGCGGCGACCGGCAGGAAGGGGTCGATCTGGCGCAGGGCGCGCGCGCCTTCGCCCTGGGTGATGGAGTAAGCGGCAGTCTGGGTGGTGATGAAGGCGCGGTGCAGTTCCGTCCCCGGCACCCGCTCCAGCAGGGCCAGCGCGCTGGAGTAATGCTGTTGCGCCAGCGCCGGGTCATAGCCCTGGATCATCCGGCCCAGCATGTAGTGGCTGAAGGCGCGGCGGTGGTCCTGCCAGCCACTCTCCTGCGCGATCCTTGCCGCGTCGGCGGCGGCCCGGCGGCGCGCCTCGAAAGCCGAACCGGGGCCAAGCGCCGTCTGCACGTCGTCGATCCAGGCGCGCGGGGTCGGGGCAACCGCGGTCGGCGGCTCGCTGTCGCCGCGCGGGTTCAGGCGGCTTAGGATGCCCGGCAGCCGCGCCGCGACCTCGTGCCGGCTCATGCCGCTGCGCAACTCGGGCGCATAGGTGGCCCGCAGGATCAGCATGTCGTAGCCGGTCAGCACGGTATGCACGTTGTCGTCGTTGAAGACCGAATCCGGCAGCTGGTAGAGGTCGTTCAGCGGCCCCAGCGCCTGGGCCAGTTCCTCGTGCAGGCAGTCGCGGATTTCCTGTGGCGCCGCGTCGGCGGGGATGAAGATCCCTAAGCGAAAGCGTTCGCGCAGCAGCGACCAGTTGGTCTGCGGGCGATAGCGGTTGCGGCGGTACTCGTCGATGCTGGTGACGTTCGGCACGACGAAGCAGGCCGCCTGCGGCAGCGCCCGCCGGATATCCTCGCGCGTCACCGCCTCGATGGTGATGTTGGCCTCGCCGCCGGTGACTTCGCCGATATTGATGTTCGCCTCGCGTTGCAGCCGCCCCAGCAGCGCCCGCAGGTCCGCCCGCAGGCTGGGCGTCGCGCGTCCGGTGATCCGCACGCTGATTGGCCCTTCGAAGCGGGTGAAGACGTCCAGCTGCCGCCCGCTCTCCAGTTCGAAATGCAGGTCGAGGAAGTCGGCGGCGATGTTGACGTTCGACCCCACCGGCGGGCGCACATGGGGCGCGCCGAAGGCTTTCATCGGCGGCAGGGTGCTGTCCGCGATGGTCGCCCGCGTCGGCGTGTCGGGGGTGTCGCCGCACCCCGCCAGCACCAGCGCCGCGATCAGGGCCAGCCGTTTCACGGGCGGTTGTACTTGATGAACGGAGACTTGACGCCGATCCGGTCATACAGTCGGCGCGCCGTGGTGTTGAAGTCCTGCGTCAGCCAGTAGACCGCGGGCGCGCCGTGGGCGTCGGCCGCCGCATAGACCGCCTCGATCAGCTTGCGCCCCACGCCGGTGCCGCGCACGTCGGGGCGGGCGTAGAGGTCTTGCAGATAGCAGACCTCCTCGATCTTCCAGCCGTGGCGGTGGAACAGGTAATGCGTCAGCCCGACCAGCCGCCCGTCCTGCTCCGCGACCAGGCAGTTGTAGTCGCGGACGTCATCGCCCAGCAGCCGCGCGAAGGAGCTGTCGTAGACCTCGGGCGCGACCGAGGATTCGTAGAACTCCAGGTAGGCGGTCCAGAGCTCGGCCCATTCGGCACGATCCTCGAGGCGCAGGGGGCGAATGGTCACGGGGTCGGTCATCGTCTCGGGTCCATCTGGTGTCGCATCAGGCTAGCCCGACAGGCCCGCCGAGGAAAGCTTTGCCAGCGCCGCCGCCGTCCCGCAAAGGGATTGGCGCATTGCGGTGAACAATTCCTGACGGTGTGACATGACGTCCGAGGTTGAAACGGCAAGCGGATTGGTCTCCGACGCCCGCGACGGGCGCCGGATGGAGGTCCATCAGAATATGAAGTCCGATTTGTCGAGCTGCGCCAGGCTCACATCCAGCAGGGTGATGACGTTGCCGCCACCCGCGTCGATGACCACGTCGGCGCCCACCTGGCTCATGTGGTTGTTCTTCAGGTCGACGAAGTTCACGATGGACGACACGCCGCGCAGGTTGATGTCCTCCGCCCCCTTCGACGCGTCGAAGTCGGTGATCGTGTCGTGCCCGAAATTGCCCTTGAAGATGAACTTGTCGAGCCCGCCCTGGCCGCTCAGCACATCGTCTCCGAAGCCGCCGTCGAGCTTGTCGTTGCCCTCGCCACCCAGAAGCTGGTCGCTTCCGCCGCGTCCAAGCAGCGTGTCGTTTCCGCCGCGCCCGTCCAGGCCGTTGTCGGCATCATCGCCATACAGCTTGTCGGCATCGTTCAGCGATCCGCGCACGTTCTCGATGTTCTTCAGCCGGTCCGTGAAGGCCTGCCCGCCCCAGGCGCCCTTCGCGGTGCCCTTGGCCAGGTCCACCTCGACGGCGGTGACGCCATTCCGGTCGTAGCGGACGATATCGATGCCGCCCTTGCCGTTCAGCACGTCGTTGCCCTGGCCCAGGATGAAGCGTTCGTCATGGCGGCTGCCGGCGATCCGGTCGTTGAAATTCGTGCCGTACAGCTCGCTGACATGGCCGGGGCCGGTAATCCGGTCCAGCGTAAAGCTGGCGCCGAGGCTGGAATCGACCGCGTAATTCCTGGTAATGATCCCCATTCCGAGGTTGGCGACGATTCCCTGCGAAAGCGTATAATATTCCAGGCGGAGAAAGCCGTTTTCGCCGATGTGGAACTGGTCCCAGCCCATCCCGCCGCTCAGGGCAAGCCAGTTTCCCTCGCCGGGATCGACATAGAATTCGTCGTCGCCATCATTGCGCCCCGTCTGGATTTCAAGTCCGCCGAACGGGCCGTTGAGCATCCCCTTCGACACGTCCACGAAGGTGACGCTGATGTCGGGCCCCGAAATGAAACCGAAATTGTTCTCGCCGTCGATCACCACCGTCAGGCCGCTGTCGCCGCCGAACCCGGCAGACGGGTCAAACCATCCCAGGTCCACGAAGGCAAAACCCAGGCCGCCTTCACGATCCGAGAAATCGATCGTATCGACCCCCGTACCCGGGTTGATGGAATCGGTGCCGCCGACGCTTGTGCCGGGATTGATGGTATCGTTCCCGGCGCCGCCCTCGATCCGGTCATTTCCATCGAAACCGTTGATCGTGTCGTTGCCCGAGGTGCCCGGCAGATAATCGTTGCCGGACGTTCCGTTAATGATGGCCAATTGCGCTTCCTCCGATTGCATTCAAATTACTTTGCGGACCGGTTGCGCGACATGCAAGCGGTTTGCTCCCGCGCAACCCGCCCGGTTTCCGAATGTGACAATGGCCCCGTGAAACGGGTCTCAGAGCATCACGCCAGCAGCGTCAGCGGCACCAGCGACAACAGGCTCGTCCAGATGATCACCGGCGTGATCGCATCCGTCCGCACCCCGTGCAGCAGCGCCAGCGCGAAGGCCATGACGCCCGACGGCCCCGCCGCCGCCAGCAGGAACTGCGGCGCCGCCGGATCGCCCGGATCGATCCCCGCGATCAGCGCCCAGACGATCAGCGGGAACAGCACCAGCTTGAAGGCCGACACCGTGACCACCACGGGCGAGGGCGTCAGCACGCTGCCCGACAGGATGATGCCCACCGCCAGCAGCGTCAGCGGCGAGGCCGCCGCGCCCGCATAGTGCAGCGCCGTCTGCACCGGCGCCGGGATCGCCAGCCCGGCCAGGTTCACCGCCACCCCCAGCAGGATCGCCAGCAGCACCGGGTTCTTCCGCATCGACCGCAGCGCGGCGGCGGTGCCGTCCTTGCCGGCGATCAACTCGGTCGAGATGATGAAGAAGGCGAAGGAGATCGTCGAATCCCAGGCCACGATGGCGGTGATCGGCGCGGCCCCGGCCGAGCCGTAGATCAGCACCGAGATCGGCCAGATATACAGGAGCGTATTGACGAAGACGACCGCCATGCCCAGCAGCCAGGCCTCCGCCCGCTCGCGCCGGAACAGGCGCAGGGCCACCTGGTAGGTCAGCGTGAAGCTGACCACCTGCGCGACGATATACAAGCTCAGCGCCTTGGCCGGAAAACTCGCGATGTCCAGCTGCGCCACCAGCGGAAAGATCAGCGCGGGCTGGAAGATCAGGAAGGCGATCCGGTTCGCCGCCCGCGCCTCGCCCTCGGAAACGGTGCGCGCCCGCCCCAGCAGGAAGCCGAGCGCCAGCACCGAGAACACCGGCAGGATGTTGCCGGTCAGGACAGAGAGCATGGCCTACCGCGTCTTCGCCCGCGCCATGAAGGCGAGGCGTTCGAACAGGTGTACGTCCTGCTCGTTCTTCAGCAGCGCCCCGTGCAGCTTGGGCAGGGCGTTCGCCCCGTCGCGCTTCAGGTCTTCCGCTGTCAGATCCTCGGCCAGCAGCAGCTTCAGCCAGTCCAGCACTTCCGAGG
>JAGRMS010000302.1 GCA_020441135.1 Pseudooceanicola sp. | reverse complement strand
TCGCGCAGCCCGTCGCCCATCAGGTTCAGCCCCAGCACGGTCAGGATGATGGCGATGCCGGGGATCATGGCGAGGTGCGGCGCGATGGCGACAAGCGTCTGCGCGTCGGCGAGCATCCGGCCCCAGCTTGGGATCGGCGGCTGCGCCCCGAGGCCGATGTAGGAGAGGCCCGCCTCGGCCAGGATGGCGAGCGAGAACTGGATGGTGCCCTGCACGATCAGCAGGTTCATCACGTTCGGCAGGATGTGTTCGCGGCTGATGCGGGCGGCGGACTTGCCGGCGACACGGGCGGCGAGGATGAACTCGCGCTCCCACAGCGACAGGGCCGCGCCGCGGGTGATGCGGGCGAAGACGGGGATGTTGAAGATGCCGATGGCGATGATCGCGTTGACCGCGCCGGGGCCGAAGACGGCGGTGATCAGGATGGCGATGACGAGGCTGGGGAAGGCGAAGACGAGGTCGTTGCCGCGCATGATGAGCTCGTCCAGCCAGCCGCCCTTGCGCGCCGCCGCCGTCAGGCCAAGCGGCACGCCAAGCGCCATGCCGATGGAGACGGCGACAAGGGCGACGGCGATGGAGGTGCGCGCGCCGACCATGATCATCGAGAAGATGTCGCGCCCGAAATGGTCGGTGCCAAGCCAGTGCAGCGCATTGGGGCGCTGGAACTTGGCGGGAATGTCCATCGCCGCGTGGTCGAAGGGGGTCCAGACGAAGGACACCAGCGCGGCGAGGATGAAAAGCGAGGACAAAAGCCCGCCGAGGACCAGGTTGCGGTTCATGTCCGCGCCCTCAGGCGGGGGTCGACGGCGGCATAGGCGAGGTCGACGAGGAAGTTCACGGTGATCACGGCGAAGACCAGCAGCATGACGACGGATTCCACCACGATCAGGTCGCGGGAGGAGATCGCCTGGAAGACAAGGCGCCCGAGGCCGGGGAGGTAGAAGACGTTCTCGATGATGATCGACCCCGCCAGCAGGAAGGCGAATTGCAACCCGAGGATGGTCAGCACCGGGATCATCGCGTTGCGCACCCCGTGCCGCCACAGCGCCTGGCGGCGCGACAGGCCCTTGGCGCGGGCGGTGCGCATGAAATCCTCGCCCAGGATGTCGAGCAGGGCGGAGCGCATGACGCGGGCGAGGATCGCGGCCTGGGGGAGGGCGAGGGAAATGGCGGGGAGAGTCAGCGATTTCAGCGCAGGGAAGGCGCCCTTGTCCCACCCGGCAAAGCCCCCCGCGCCGAACCAGCGCAGGTTGATGGCGAAGATCAGCACCATCATCATGGCGAACCAGAAATTCGGGACGGCGACGCCCAACTGCGTCGCGCCCATCACCGCCACATCCCCCGCCCTGCCGCGCCGCGCGGCGGCGTAGATCCCGGCGGGGAAGGCGATCAGAGTCGACAGCGTCAGGGCGTAGAGCGCCAGCGGCAGCGAGACCTTCATCCGGTCCGCCACCATCTGCGCGACGGGCGTGCGATAGGTGTAGGAGGTGCCGAATTCGCCCTGCACCATGCCGCCGACCCAGGCCAGGTACCGCTGCCATTTCGGCACGTCCAGCCCCAGTTCGGCCCGCAGCGCCGCCACCGTGTCGGGCTGGGCGTTGACCCCCAGCATGAAGCTGGCCGGGTCGCCCGGAGCCACCTCGATCACGGCAAAGATCACCAGGCTGGCGATCACCAGGCTGACGATGAGGGAGAGCAGTCGTTTCAACGCATAGCGCAGCATCGCGCGGACGTTATGCGCGGGCGCGGGCAGGGTCCAGAGGCGATCTCAGGCCGGGTTTTCGTTCAGGTGGTCGAGCGCGTTCAGCAGGTCGAGCAGGGCGTCGTAACGGTCCGCCCCCATGCGGCTGCGCACCTCGCCCATGATCGCCAGCGTCTTGTCGAGGTTCTCGTCGATCACCTTCGACCCCTTCGCCGTGATCTTGACGATCTGGCGGCGGCGGTCGGTCTTGTCGGGCTTGCGCTGGATCAGCTTCTTCTCTTCCAGCTTCTGCAGCATCCGCGTCAGGCTCGGCAGCAGGAGACAGGCCTGGTCGGCGATCCGCGTCGGCTCCATCGGGCCGTCTTCCTGCAAGACCCGCAGCACGCGCCATTGCTGTTCGGTGATCCCGACATCGGCCAGCAGGGTGCGGATGGGGCCCATCACCCGCTCGCGTCCGCGCAGCAGGGCTATGGGCAACGAACGCGACGTGGACAACAAGGTCTTGGCCATGTTTCAATTTTGCCTGAGCATATTCACAATGCAATATGATACCACGAAGTGTTCTTGACTGTTGCGCATTTATTGCTACACACGTTAACTACTTTGCCGGGCCGGGAGGGGGAGTCGTGCCGCATCTGACCGTGGATTACTCCGCGAACATGGAGGACCGGGTGGACATGCCCGGGCTTTGCGACGTGCTGCGCCGCGCGGCGATCGAAACCGGCGTGCTGCCGATGGCGGGAGTGCGCGTGCGGGCGATCCGCGCCGATCATGTCAGCATCGCCGATGGCGATCCGGCACATGGCTACATCGACATCGCCCTGCGCCTGCGCGGCGGGCGCGATCTGGAGACCCGCAAGGCCGCCACCGCCCATGTCTTTGCTGCGGCCGAGACATTCCTTGCCCCCGCGATGGCGCAACATTCCATCGCGCTGTCCTTCGAGATGCGCGACATCGACCCCGTGCTGTCGCCCAAATCCGGCACCATCCGCGACCACCTGAAAGGGGACGCCCATGAGTGATCTCGACACCAACCTCGCGCGCCTCGACGGCCTGCTGGACCGCTTCCGCCGCGACGGGGTGATGAACCTGATCGGCGGCGAGACCCGCGCTGCCGCCTCGGGCGCCACTTTCGACAATACCTCGCCCATCGACGAATCCCATATCTGCACTGTCGCCAAAAGCGGCGCGGCGGACGTGGATGCCGCCGCGATGGCCGCCAAGGCCGCCTTTCCGGCCTGGCGGGACATGGGCGGCGAGGCGCGCAAGAAGATCCTGCACCGCATCGCCGACGCCATCGTCGCGCGCGCCGACGAGATCGCGCTCTGCGAATGCTGGGACACCGGCCAGGNNAGGCGCTGCGCTTCATGTCCAAGGCGGCGCTGCGCGGGGCCGAGAACTTCCGCTTCTTCGCCGACCGCGCGCCTTCGGCCCGCGACGGGCAGATGCTGCCGTCCGAGACGCTGATGAACCTGACGACGCGGGTGCCCATTGGCCCCGTGGGCGTGATCACGCCCTGGAACACGCCCT
>JAGRMS010000301.1 GCA_020441135.1 Pseudooceanicola sp. | reverse complement strand
CCGACAAGATCGTGGTGCTGCGCGCCGGGCATATCGAGCAGGTGGGCTCTCCGCTGGAGCTGTATCGTTCCCCGCGCAACCTGTTCGTTGCCGGTTTCATCGGCAGCCCGACGATGAATTTCATTTCCGGCCCCGAGGCCGCGAAACACGGGGCGCATACCATCGGAATCCGGCCCGAGCATATCACGCTGGGGCAGGGGGCGGGGGCCTGGTCGGGGACGGTCAGCGTGTCGGAACACCTGGGATCGGACACCTTCCTGCACGTCCACAACACCGGGCTGACGGGCAGCATTACCGTGCGCACAGATGGCGACGTGGCGCTGGAGCATGGCGACGACGTCTGGCTGACCCCGCGTGAAGATCAAATTCACCGTTTTGATGCCAAGGGATTGCGGATGCCATGAGGCTGGCGGGCAAGACGGCGCTGATCACCGGGGCGGCGCGGGGCATCGGTCTCGCCTTCGCGCAGGCCTATGCGCGCGAAGGCGCGCGGGTAGCGCTTGGGGACATCGACTTTGACCGCGCGCAGGCGGCGGCTGCGGAGATTCCGGGCGCGATGGCCGTCCGCATGGATGTAACGGCGCAGGAAAGCATCGAGGCGGCGGTGAGCGAGGTGGCGGGGGCCTTCGGGCGGATCGACATCCTGGTCAACAACGCGGCCCTGTTCACGGCGGCCCCGATTGTCGAGATCGAACGGGCGGATTTCGACCGGGTCTTCGCGATCAACGTCGGCGGGGTGATGTTCACCATGCAGGCCGTCGCCCGGCACATGATCGCGACGGGCACGCGCGGGCGGATCATCAACATGGCAAGCCAGGCGGGGCGGCGGGGCGAGGCGCTGGTGGCGGTCTATTGCGCGACCAAGGCAGCGGTCATCAGCCTGACGCAATCGGCGGGGCTGGACCTGATCCGCCACGGGATCAACGTCAACGCGATCGCGCCGGGCGTGGTGGATGGCGAGCACTGGGACGGGGTGGACACCTTCTTTGCGAAGTATGAGGGCAAGGCGCCGGGTCAGAAGAAGCGCGAGGTGGGCGCGGCGGTGCCCTACGGGCGGATGGGCACCGCCGAAGACCTGACGGGCATGGCGGTCTTCCTCGCCTCGAACGAAGCCGCATACATCGTCGCCCAGACCTACAACGTCGACGGCGGCAACTGGATGAACTGAATGAAACTGAGCAATGCCACTCTTGCCGATCTGCCCGCGGGGATTGCCCGGCCGTCCTATGACCGGGGGCGGCTGACGGCGGGGATCGTCCATATCGGCCTCGGGAACTTTCACCGGGCGCACCAGGCCTGGTATCTGCACCGGCTGATGATGGAGGGGCTGGCGACCGATTGGGCGATCCTTGGCGCGGGGGTGCGGCCCTACGATGCGGCGATGCGCGAGCGGTTGCTGGCGCAGGATTGCCTGACGACGCTGATCGAGTTGGACCCTGCGGGCACGCGGGCCGAGGTGACGGGGGCGATGATCGGCTACCTGCCGATCGAGGAGGGCAACGGCGCGCTGATCGCGGCGATGTCGCGGCCCGAGATCCGCATTGTGTCGCTGACGGTGACGGAGGGGGGGTATTACCAGGACGCCTCCGGGGGCTTTGACGCGGGGCACGCGGACATCGTTCACGATGTCGCGCACCCGGACGCGCCCCGGACGGCGTTTGGCGCAATGGTGGCGGCCTTGAAGGCGCGACGCGAGGCGGGGATCGGGCCGTTTACGGCGCAAAGCTGCGACAACCTGCAGGGCAACGGGGCGATCCTGCGGCAGACGGTGGTGGGGCTGGCGCGGCTGACGGATCCGGGGCTGGCCGCGTGGATCGATGCAGAGGGGGCCTTCCCGAACTCGATGGTCGACTGCATCGTCCCCGCCACGGGTCCGGCCGAGATCGCGCAGGCGCAGGCCCTGGGCATCGACGACGCGGCGCCGGTGACTCACGAGAACTTTCGCCAGTGGGTGATCGAGGACGCCTTTTGCGCGGGCCGCCCGGATTGGGACCGCGTCGGGGCGACGTTTACGGACGACGTGCATTCGTATGAGCGGATGAAGATCCGCATCCTGAACGCGGGGCATCAGGTGCTGGCGAATGCAGGCGAACTGCTGTCGCTGCCGACCATCGACGCCTGCATGGCGGACGCGGATGTGGGGGCCTTCTTCCGCAAGGTGCAGAGGGAAGAGATCGTGCCCTATGTGGAGGCGGTGCCGGGGATGACGCCCGCGGCCTACCTCGACCTGATCATCCGCCGCTTCTCGAACCCGGCGATCCGCGACACCACCCGGCGGGTCGCTTTTGACGGCTCGTCCCGTCACACGGGCTTCGTGCTGCCTGTGCTGCGCGATGCGCTGGCGGCGGGAGGGAAGGTCGCCGGGCTGGCGCTGGTCGAGGCGCTCTGGGCGCGGATGTGCGCGGGGGTGCGGGAGGACGGGTCGGTGATCGAACCGAACGATCCGGCCTGGGACGCGCTGACGGCCGCCGCCACGCGCGCGCGCGCGGAGCCGGAAAGCTGGCTGGCGCAGGGGCAGCTCTATCCGGGGCTGGAGGGGGCCGAAGGGTTCCGCGCAGCCTTTGCGGACTGGCTTGGTCGGCTGTGGTCGGACGGCACCCGCGCCACGCTTCGGTCTTACCTTGCGGCGTGAACGGTCGCCCTGAAATCGCGCTTCGCGCGATGCGCGCCGCGCGGGAGTATTTTTGAAGAAAAGAAGCAGGGGGCGGTGCCCTGGGGGCAACGGCCACGCGTTCCGGTCAGCGGTGTTGCGGCAAGCACTGACCCCGCGCTGAGGAACGTGGAGACGGCTTGGGAAGGACTGCCCGGCCAAATCCGTCCCCCCCGGGGCCCAGCCTGCGCCCCGCTGATACGCGCTGGCCGTACGGATGACACCGACAGACCGTGGCGGAGCGGGCGCTTCGCGCCGATGTTCCGGGGTGCATGGACCGTGGCGGGAACCCGGGACATCGCACCGAAGCCCAGGTCCGCTTGAGTCGCCCCGCGCCGCTGACGCTGTCTCGGCTGACGGGCCGGGCCGCGGGATCGCCACCGGAAGCCGCGCCTGTTGTCCCTGGCGGGCAACGGAAGTGACGCCTTCGCCCGCGCTGCGCTGCAAATGGTCTTGCGCCCAGGCTCGCCGGGAGTCCGCCCGTTCTGACCGCTGTGCCTAGGGCGGGGAGGGGCCACCCGGGAGCGGCCCGCGACACCCCTGGAGTCCAGGCCGCTGCTGCCGCGCACAGGCAGAACCTGGCGGCTGCGATCGCTTGGTTCCCGTCGTTTGCGGGGCGCCATCCTTGCGCAACAGCAGGATATCGCGCCGGGCCTCGGTGCGCGGCAGGGTCGGGCCGCTGCATGGATTGCCGACAGGGCGCGGCCCCGGCCTCATCCCTCGACGCTACCGGGCAAACCCGGACCCTGGCTTCTTTTCTTTCCAAATACTCAAACGCGCGGGGCGAAGCCCCGCGCCGGTCGCCGCGCGGAACGCGCGGCGAAACCAAGCATGGAATACGCTCGACAGGAACCGGAGCGGGACGGTCGCAACGCCTCAGACGTTCAGCAGAAGGTGCTCGCGTTCCCAGGGGCTGATGACCTGGAGGAACTCGTTGTATTCCGCCCGCTTGACGATGGAATAGACGCGGCAGAACTCGGGCCCCAGCACGTCGGCGAGCGCCGTCGACTCCTCGAACAGGTCGAGCGCGTCGCCCATCACGCGGGGCACGTCCTCTTCGCCCTCGTAGGCGTCGCCCTTGAACTGCTTGTCGGGGCGTTTCTCTTCCATCAGCCCGAGGTAGCCGCAGGCGAGCGAGGCCGCGATGCCGAGGTATGGATTGCAGTCCATCCCCGCCAGCCGGTTCTCGACCCGCCGCGCCTCGGGGCCGGACAGCGGCACGCGGATGCCCGTGGTGCGGTTGTCCCGCCCCCATTCGAGGTTGATCGGCGCGGCGAAATCCTTGACGTAGCGGCGGTAGCTGTTGACGTAGGGCGCCAGCACCGCGATGGCGGCGGGCAGGTGGTTCTGCATCCCCGCGATGAAGTGGAAGAAGGCGTCGGTCTCGCCGCCCGCAGGCCCCGAAAACAGGTTCTTGCCGCTTTCGATGTCGATCACCGAATGGTGGATGTGCATCGCGGAACCCGGCTCGTCGGCGATCGGCTTGGCCATGAAGGTGGCGAAGCAGTCGTGGCGCAGCGCCGCCTCGCGGATCAACCGCTTGAAATAGAACACCTCGTCCGCCAGCTTGACCGGGTCGCCGTGGCGCAGGTTGAT
>JAGRMS010000300.1 GCA_020441135.1 Pseudooceanicola sp. | reverse complement strand
ACCGAACTGGTGCGCGAGTTCTTCCAGGCCCTCAGCACCCACGGCGGGATCACGCTGCACCTCGACCGCGTCCACGGCTTCAACAGCCACCATATCGCGGAGGCCGCCTTCAAGGCCGTCGCCCGCGCCCTGCGCATGGCCCTCGAGACCGATCCGCGCAAGGCCGATGCCGTGCCCTCCACCAAGGGCACGCTCTGAAGGTATCGCGCATCCGCTGCTTCCACTTGCTCCAAATATCCTCGCCGAAGGCCACGCGCCGCAGGCGCGTTCCCGCGGGACGCCGAAGCGATCCGTAGGGCGGGGCTTGCCCCGCCGCTCACGCCACCGCCACCCGCCGCCCGAGGATCGCCCACTCCGCAACGAGGAGGTTCGGCACCCAGCAAAGCCAGGCCACCAGCGTATAGGCCTGCTCGAAGGGCATCACCGATTGCAACGCGGGCAGCCACAGCCGCAGCGTCACCGCCGCGAAGGTCAGCGCGGCCGAGCGGATCATCCACACCCGGTGCTCGCCGATACGCCCCGCCATCGCCAGCGTGATGCCCCGCGCCGTCACGCCGATCCAGATCACCGCCAACAATGCGAACCCGACCGCCGCGACCACGCCTGCATCGGTGCCGAGTGCCATCACCAGCCCGCCGGTTCCCGCTGCCAGGATCGCAAGGCCATAGGCCCGCCCGATCCAGCGATGCAGCACTGGACGGCGCGACCGCAGCTGCGCGCTGAACTGGAAGGGCATCAGCGCCAGCGCCACCGGGGCCAGCCCGACGTGGGCGAAAAAGGCGAGGGGGCGCTCGATGGCGTGGTAGGCGACAAACCCCATCGCCGCCTCGACGCCCAGCGGAATGAACCGCCAGGACACCAGGGCCACGCCGAGGCAGAGGAACCAGAACAGGAAAGTCGAGGTGCGCGCCATGAAAGCCTCCTGCGGCGAGTCGAACTTGACAGTGTAAAGATCATGCCATCTTGACGCTGTCAAGTTTCCTTGGAAAGACACGCCCATGACCGAGGAAAAGAAGCCCCACCACCACGGCGCCCTGCGCGAGGCGCTGATCGCCGCTGGTATCCGGTTGCTCGAACAGGGCGGTCCCGATGCGCTGACCCTGCGCCGCTGCGCCGCGCTCGCCGGCGTCAGCCACGCCGCCCCGGCGCATCACTTCGACGGGCTGGCGGGGCTGAAGCTGGCGATTGCCGACGAAGGGTTCCGCCGTTTCCGCGACTGCATGCTGACGGCGGAGGCGCAGGGCGATCCCTCGCCGCGGGGGCGGCTCAAGGGCATCTGCCGTGGCTACCTCGCCTTTGCCCGCGCGAACCGCGCGATGTTCCACCTGCTGTTCGGCTACGAGATGAGCGCGCCGCATCACGGCGGCGTGCCCGATGCCGCGCGCGTCGGCTACGATGTGCTCAGCCGCTGTTGCGCGCCCTTCGTGTCCCCGGGCAGCGACCCGCGCGCGATCGAGATCCAGGTCTGGTCCCTGATCCACGGCTATGCCAGCCTCAGCCTTGCCGGGCGCATCGGTCCGGACGACCCGGCGCTGTTCGAGCAGGTGCTGGCGCTGCTCGACCGTGTCGGCAACGCCTCCTGAGACCCTTGGCATCGCACCCGGTTTCGCCTAGGTCACGAACGATCCCCGCAAAACGATCCCCGCAAGAGGCCCGCCCATGCTGACCGTCATCGTCGACTACGAAAGCGGCAACCTGCATTCCGCCGAAAAGGCGTTCCAGCGCATGGCGGCGGAGGGCGGGGCCGGGCAGGTGATCGTCACCGACCGTGCCGAGGACGTGGCCCGCGCCGACCGCATCGTGTTGCCGGGCGACGGGGCCTTCCCGGCCTGCGCGGCCGCCTTGCGCCGGTCGGGCTGTTTCGAGGCGATGGTGGAGGCGGTGGAGCGCAAGGGCCGCCCCTTCCTTGGCATCTGCGTCGGCATGCAGCTGATGGCGCGGCAGGGGCATGAATACGAGACGGTCGAGGGGCTCGGCTGGATCGACGGCGCGGTGGAGCGGATCGCGCCCGCCGACCCGACCCTCAAGGTGCCGCACATGGGCTGGAACGACCTGGTGATCGACCACCCCCACCCGGTGCTGGCGGGCGTGGCGACCGGCGACCACGCCTATTTCGTTCATTCCTACCACATGCGCATGGACGATCCGGGCCAGCGCCTCGCCCATGTCGATTACGGCGGCGATGTCACCGCCATCGTCGGTCGCGACACCATGATCGGCTTCCAGTTCCATCCCGAGAAAAGCCAGGCCATCGGCCTGCGCCTGATTGCCAACTTCCTGCGCTGGGCGCCTTGACTACTTGATCCGCGTCCAGGTCTGCTTGGAACAGATCAGCCCGCCCAGCACGCAACCGGACAACGCCAGCGAATCTCCGGCCAGCTGCATCTTGCCGACGTAGATCTTGTCGTTCGACGGCCGCCAGACCTTGCCGGCATAGGCCCCGTTGCCCTCGGGCACCATGTCGATCACCAGCGTCTTGCCAAGGTTCGGCGACTGGTACTCTCCACTTGCCTTGAAGGTCTTGACCATCTTGCCGCAGATCGCCGCGCCGCAGGGCACCATCTGCACATGGGCGTAGGATCCGTCGTCGGGCTGCGTCTTCCACATCCCCTCGACCGGATCGGCCGAAGCCGCCCCCGCCATCGCCAGTGCCGCGACGACACCCAGAACCATCCGTTTCATGCGGAAACCTCCCTGTTTCGGCCAAGCTTCGCAGCGCCCCCCGAGTCGGACAAGCCCCGTGCGTTGCATTCCCTCGCGTCGCCGTGCCATATCCCGCCGACCCCTGACCGGAGCCGCCCATGATCCTCTACCCCGCCATCGACCTCAAGGACGGCCAGGCCGTGCGCCTGCTGCGCGGCGAGATGGACCAGGCCACCGTCTTCAACGACGACCCCGCCGCCCAGGCCCGCGCCTTTGCGCAGGCCGGGTGCCAGTGGCTCCACCTCGTCGACCTGAACGGCGCCTTCGCGGGTGCCCCGGTCAACGCCGCCGCCGTCGAGGCGATCCTGAAAGCCGTCGACGTGCCCTGCCAGCTTGGCGGCGGCATCCGCGACCTGGCCACCATCGAGGGCTGGCTGACCCGAGGCCTTGCCCGCGTCATCCTGGGCACCGTTGCGGTCGAGAATCCCGCGCTGGTGCGCGAGGCCGCCCGCGCCTTTCCGGGCCAGGTCGCCGTTGGCATCGACGCCCGCCAGGGCCGCGTCGCCACCCGGGGCTGGGCCGAGGAAACCGACGTCATGGCCACCGACCTCGCCCGTTCGTTCGAGGACGCGGGCGTCGCGGCGATCATCTATACCGACATCGACCGCGACGGCGCGATGGGCGGCCCCAACATCCCCGCGACCGAGGCCCTGGCCCGCGCGGTCAGCATCCCGGTGATCGCCTCGGGCGGCGTCTCGCGCCTGTCGGACCTGGCCGCGCTCAAGGCCACCGGCGTCATCGCGGGGGCGATCTCGGGCCGGGCGCTCTACGACGGGGCGATCGACCTTGCCGAGGCGCTGAAAGCCCTCGCCGCCTGAGCGCGCCGCAAGCGCGCAATTCGAGTATTTGAAAAGAGAAGAAGGGCAGGGGGATTGCGCCATCCCCGCCCCCGTGCCAGCCTGACCCCCGACCCCGAGCGAGGCCCCCATGAGCACCTGCGTCTTCATCCAGATCCGCTGCAAGCCCGGCACCACCTACAAGGTGGCCGAGGACATCGCCCTGCGCGAGATCCATTCGGAACTCTACTCCACCAGCGGCGAATACGACCTGCTGATGAAGCTTTACATCCCGACCGACGCCGATGTCGGGAAATACATCAACGACCACCTGCTGACCGTCCCGGACATCGAACGGTCGCTGACCACGATGACCTTCAAGGTGTTCTGAGCGCGCCGGCGCGCCGGGAAGATACTTGCATTCTCATATAAATTGACTAGGCTGACCCCGTAGCCACGACCGGAGTCCGCCATGGCCGAGCGATCCTTCAAGAAAGAAGTCGAGCAGCTGCGAATCGGCGCAGGCCAGACCTTTCGCGGCGAGGGCATCCTCGCCATCACCAAGGCCCTGCTGGAAAACCGGGTCGGCTATGTCGGCGGCTACCAGGGCGCGCCGATCAGCCACCTGATGGACGTGCTGGCCGATGCCGAAGAGCTGATGAAGGAACTGGGCATCCGCTTCGAGGCGAACGCCTCCGAGGCGGCGGCGGCGGCGATGCTGGCGGCCTCGGTCCATTACCCGATCCGCGGCGCCGTCACCTTCAAGGGCCCGGTAGGCGTCAACGTCGCCTCGGATGCGCTGGCCAACCTCGCCTCGGGCGGGGTGACGGGCGGCGCGCTGGTGATCGTCGGCGAAGACTATGGCGAAGGCTCGTCCATCATGCAGGAACGCAGCCATGCCTTCGCTACCAAGTCGCAGATCTGGCTGCTGGACCCCCGGCCCAACCTGCCGTCGCTGACGGAAGCCGTGCGCCACGGGTTCGAATTGTCCGAGGCGTCGAACACGCCCGTGATGATGCTGATGCGCATCCGCTCCTGCCACGTTCACGGGGCGTTTCAGGCGAAGGACAACGTGCCCCCGCCGCTGAACGTGAAGGACGCGCTGGCCAATCCGCGCCGCGATACCAAGCGGATCGTGCTGCCGCCCTATTCCTACATGCACGAGAAGGAGAAGGTGGAGAAACGCCTGCCCGCCGCGCTCGACTACATCCGGTCCAACCGCCTGAACGAACGCTTTGGCCCCGAGATGGGCAAGGTCGGCATCGTCGTGCAGGGCGGCATGTACAACGCGGTGATCCGGGCCCTGCAACGTCTTGGACTGGCCGACCTGCACGGCGACAGCCAGGTGCCGCTCTACGTGATGAATGTCGCCTATCCGATTGTCGAGGACGAGTTCCTCGACTTCTGCGTGGGCAAGGAGTCGGTGCTGATCGTCGAGGAGGGCCAGCCGGATTACCTGGAACAGGCGTTCCGCGCGATCCTGCACAAGGCGGCCAACCGCGAGACGCTGGTGTCCGGCAAGGATGTGCTGCCGATGGCCGGGGAATACACGGGGCGCGTCATGCTCGAAGGCGTCGAGGCCTTCCTGCGCCGCCACGCGGTGGACCTGCTGCCTGCTGAGCGCCGCGCGCCGAACAAGCCGGCCGACCCGCTGCCGATCCCGGACCTGTCCAAGGCGGTGCCGATGCGCCCGCCGGGGTTCTGCACCGGCTGCCCGGAACGCCCGATCTTCGCCGCGATGAAGCTGGTGGAAGAGGAATTCGGCCAGCACCAGATCTCCTGCGACATCGGTTGCCACCTGTTCTCGATCATGCCGCCCTTCGAGATCGGCGGCACGACGATGGGCTACGGTCTTGGCCCCGCCTCGAACGCCGCTTTCGACGGCGGCGGCGAGAAGCGCCCGATCTCGATCATCGGGGACGGCGGGTTCTGGCACAACGGGTTGAACTCGTCCATCGGCAACGCGGTCTTCAACAAGTCGGACGGCGTGACCATCGTGGTCGACAACTACTATTCCGCCGCGACCGGCGGGCAGGATATCCTGTCGTCGCGCGCCGACAACAAGAGCAAGGCGACCAAGCACGCGATCACCAAGGCGGTCGAAGGCGTCGGCGTGAACTGGGTCCGCCAGATCGACCGCACCTATGACGTCAAGACGATGCGCGACACGCTGAAAGAGGCGCTGACGACGGATCACGAAGGGCCGAAGGTCATCGTCGCCTCGTCCGAATGCATGCTGAACCGCCAGCGCCGGGAACGGCCGCTGCGCAACGCGGCGATCAAGGAAGGGCGGCGCGTCGAGAAGCCGAAGTTCGGGGTGGACGAGGACATCTGCACCGGCGACCACGCCTGCATGCGGCTGTCGGGCTGCCCCTCGCTGACGCTGAAGATGCCGGACGATCCGCTGCGCGACGATCCGGTGGCGCATATCGACACAAGCTGCGTGGGCTGCGGCAACTGCGGCGAGGTGGCGGATGCGGCGGTGCTTTGCCCGTCGTTCTACCGCGCCGACC
>JAGRMS010000299.1 GCA_020441135.1 Pseudooceanicola sp. | reverse complement strand
GGACGCTCTGGGGCCTGATCCAGCATTCCGACGGCAACCCGGCGGATGACTTCTGGGCCTATGCCACCGGGCGGTTCGAACGCTGCAAGGCGCTGATGCAGGACGAAGGGTTCGCGGCGCATGTGGCGGCGGTTGCGCGGGGATAGACCAGGGGAAAGACCCCGGACCGCAAAATGCAGCCCGGGGTGAAGCACATCAGAGGTCTTCGACGGCGGTGGCGCGGATGCCCGGCCAATTGTCGTAAGCGACCTTGATCACCTCTTCGCGGTTCTTGAGGTATTCCTCGAAGACATAGGCGTTCACGAAGAGGTAGAGCTTGCCCTCGACGATATCGGCGTAGCGGACGTCGCCGTCGAGCTTCTTGCCCTTGAACACGCCAAAGGCGCAGAAGCCGCCGAACTGGGGCAGGAAGGCCGCCGGGTCGGCCTCGAACTGCTTCAGGGTCGCTTCGCTGGCGAAGTAGTAGTCCACACCGTCATGGTTGGCGGTGAAGACCGCGTCGCCGATGCCGGGGGCCTCGTCGGCGAACATCGACACCGGGTCGACGCCGTGCAGGCCGAGCGGGTTGCCGGTCAGCGTGATTCCGTTTGAAACGTTGTATTCGTCGGCGGCCCAGGCCGGGGCGAGGGTCAGCGCGGCGGCGACGGTAAATGCGGAGAGGGAGATCACGTTTTTCATGGGTTCGGTCCTTTCGGGGTTTGAGGGAGGGGAAGTGCTCAAGCCGACTGCGCGATGCGCGTGACGGCGTCGTCGGTCCACCAGACGCCATTGGCGACCATGCGGAAGTTGATCAGGGCGGCGAGATAGCCGTCGCCTTCGGGCACCTTGGCCCCGGCGGTGGCGTCGCGCACCACGGCGACCTCGAAGCCAAGCTCCAGCAGCTCGTAGAGATGCGCCTGGGTGCAGAGGTTGGCGGACATGCCCGCCAGGATCACCTTGTCGATCCCGCGCTTGCGCAGTTGCAGGTTCAGGTCGTTCTGCGCCGGGCTGTAGACCTTGTGGGGCGAGCAGATGACCGTCTCGCCATCCTCGATGTATTGCTTGTACTGCGGCATCCAGTCCGCGCCGGAGCCCTGGAAGTTGTCGAGGTTCAGCGGCCCAGGGCGGTCGAACATGCCGATGGCGTGCATGGTCTTTTCCAGCGTGCCCTCGAACTGCCACCTGTGGTCGTGCGGATAGTAGTAGTGCGGCGAGATGAACACCGGCATCCCCGCGCCCTTGGCGGCGATGAACAGGCGTTCGATGTTGTCGACGGTGCCCTGTTCGGTGACGCTTTCGCCGACTACGCCCCAGGTGACGCCGTCCTTTGAGAGGAAGTCGATCTGCGGATCGGTCACGACAAGGGCGGTGCGGCCCTTCGCGATGGTCATGTCGACCTGCGGCAGGCCCGGCTCCGCCGGATCGGCGTAGGCCGCGCGGGCCTCGTCGGTCGCCGCGCTCGCGGCAGTTCCTGCGACGGCGGCAGCGGCGGCGACGGCCGCGCCCGACATCAGGCGGCGGCGGGCGGTGTCGACCCGTTCAGGGGTCGTGCCGCATCCGCAGTGGGGGTCTTGGGTCATCGCGTGGTCTCCTCTGGTCTGGAACGGTGACGATGCACCGGGGGTTGGCTGGCGCGCGGCGCCAGGCATGGGTCGGCCGGTCGCGGCCCTTGGGCCACGCTCGGGTCGGTTCGGAATGGGGCGGGTGTCAGCCGCTGACGGGCTGGCTGTGGCGGGCTTGGAACAGCGCGCCGCCCGGCAGCGTGAAGGGCAGCGCCAGTGCCCCGGCCAGCAGGGCGGCGGCGACGCTGAGGATCAGCAGCTGCGCCATCTCGCCGGTTGCGCGGGGCTGGTCGGGGGCATTCGGGAAGAAGGCCTGTGCATCGTAGTGGTCTCTCGGCTGTCTGATGAGACCAACCTACCTCTGCCGAGGCGCGCCCGTATCGGCCCGCTCTGCCAACGTATTGGCAGAACCTGCCCGCCCCCCTCAGCCGACAGGCTGTTGGCGGAACTGCGCCGGGGCCTTGCCGACCCAGCGCTTGAAGGCGCGGCTGAAGGTGCTCTGCTCTGCAAACCCGGTCAGAAAGGCGATCTCGGCAATCGAGGTGCCTCCGTCGCGCAGAAGTTCCTGTGCCAGGGCCAACTGCGCCTCGACCAGCACGTCGCGGAAGGTCAGGCCCTCCTCGGCCAGCCGGCGGTAGAGCGTGCGCTCGCTCATTCCCAACTGGCGCGCGATCGCCGCTGCCTGCGGCACGCCGTTGCTGAGCGCCGGGGTCAGAAGGCGCAGCAAGTCCGCCCGCAGCGACCGATCGTCGAGAGGGCCAAGCTCGCGTTCCAGGTGCGCCGTCAGGAAAGCATTCACCGCCGCATCGCCCAGGCGGTTCGGCAGGTCGAGCATGGCCCGACCCAGCACGATGGCGTCGCGCTCGGCCTCGAAGCGAACCGGGCAGCCAAGCAGCGCGGCATAATCCGCCGGGTCGCCCCGGCAGGGATGGCGGAACGTGATCGCGTCGAATACCAGCGCCTCGCCCACGAAGTTGCGCATGTTCCGCGCAAAGCCCGCCAGGGCGCATTCGTTGCGCAGGTCGAGGACCGAGTGCGGGGGGGTGCGGATCTCGATGGCGAAATGCGCAGGGTCGCGGGTCTCGTCCAGGCGATAGACCGCCGTGTCGGTCAGGATGCGGAAGTAGCGTTCGACCCGTTGCAGCGAGGCCCGCAGCGTCGGCGCGGTCTTGAAGGCGAGGCCCAGCACGCCAAGCTCGTCGGCCTGGATCGTCCGGGCATAGGCGGCAACAACGCTCAGATCGTCGGGCTGGGTGTCGCGGACCCACTGGGTGAAGTCGAAGAACTCGATATCGCCGATATGCCCGTCGGCCCGGGCGAACCGCCACACGACCTGCCCGTCGCGGAGAACCGCGCCGTCTTCCCTCAGCGTCACGCCGACCGCTCTGGCCATCGCGCGCACGAAAGCGATGGTCACGCTCGGCATACGGAAAGTTACGCCGGGGAAGCCGGGCGGAAAAGCGTTAATGTTGTCGCCTGTGGTCAGCGGACCCACGTCAGGCCCGAAACTCCGTCGACTTGGCTGCCCGGATGCGCAATTCCGCCTCGAGCGTCTCGATACGGGCCTGCAACCGGGCGATTTCGCCACCTGCTTCCGAATCCGTCCGGCGGATCGGAATGTGCTGCGGGCAGTTCCAGTCGAATGCCGCGACGCGGATCACGATGGCGCGTTCGGCTGGCGGGCTGCCCGGCGCGTTCAGCAGGGCGATGATGTCGGCATCCTCGGAAATCCGGGCGTGCCCCATCAGCTTGAGCCGCTTGCGCCGGGCATAGTCGACGGCGATGATCGCCAACCGGCCGTCGTGGCGCAGGTTGCCCGCGCTGATGTACTGCCGGTTGCCGCGATAGTCGGCATAGGCGACGGTCCGCGGGTCGATGACCTGCAGAAAGCCCGGAGCGCCGCCACGGAACTGGACGTAGGGCCAGCCGGTCTCGGACACCGTGGCCTGAAACAGCCCGTCGCGGTCCGACAGGAACTGCGCCTCGCGCGCAGTCAGCTCGGCCCCGCCGGACCGGCCGGGTTCCAGCAGGCGGGCGTAATCCTTGTCAGAGCCGAAGCGGCGCTGTTCGGCACGGACCTGGGCGGTAAAGGCGATTTCGGCATAGGCGTTGGGCATGGCGCGGTCCTTACAGGCCGAGATCAGACAGGCCGGGGTGATCGGCGGGCCGGGGGCCTGGCGGCCAGCGGAACAGGCGCTGGTCCTCAGAAATCGGCAGGTCGTTGATCGAGGCGATGCGGCGCTGCATCAGCCCGACGGCATCGAACTCCCAGTTCTCGTTGCCATAGGCGCGGAACCAGGCCCCGCTGTCGTCGCGGTATTCATAGGCAAAGCGCACCGCGATCCGGTTGCCGCCAAAGGCCCAGAGCTCCTTGATCAGGCGATAGTCCTGTTCGCGTGCCCACTTGCGCGTGAGGAAGGCAATGATCCGCTCGCGGCCCCGGAACATCTCGGCCCGGTTGCGCCATTGGCTGTCGGGCGTATAGGCCAGCGCGACCGCCTCGGGCGCGCGGCTGTTCCAGGCGTCCTCGGCCAGGCGCACCTTGGTGCGGGCGGTGGTTTCGTCGAAGGGCGGGATCGGGGGGCGGGTCATCGGGGTGACTTTCATCGGACAGGAAATAGCGCCCCGGCCGCGGGCATGGGGGAGGACGTCGGGCGGCCGGGGCGTCCGGTTCGTCAGGCCGCGCGGGCGCTGACGACGGGGAAGTCGATGGGCGTGTCGAGCGCCTCGTTCAGGTAGTTGGTCAGCGTGTTCAGCGCGACATGGGCGACGATCTCGACAATCTCGCTCTCGTCGTAGCCGGCCAGCTTCACCACCGCGACATCGGCATCCGACACCTGGCCGCGCTCGCGCACCAGCAGGGCGGCGAACCGGACGGCGGCGTCGGCCTTGGGATCGGACGACCGGCCATTGCGGTTCGCGGCGATCTCGGCCTCGTCCAGCTTGGCGAGGTTGCGGCCAAGGTAACTATGGGCCGACAGGCAGTAGTCGCAGCCGTTGATCTGCGCCACGGCAAGCGCGATACGCTCGCGCGTCTGCGGGGACAGGCGCCCTTTGGACAGGGCGCCGTTCAGGCCAAGGTAGCCTTCCAGCGCGGCGGGGCTGTTTGCCGTGATACGGAACAGGTTCGGCACGCTGCCAAGCGACTTGCGGACCCCTTCAAGCAGGGGTTGCGACGCCGCGGGCGCGGCTTCGGAGGTGGCGGGAAGGTCGATACGGGACATTTCGGAAACTCCTTTAGGTCAGATGCCCTCAACCTAGTGGCGGCAGGCGCCGGGGTATTGGCACGCCCTGCCAGCTTTCTGGCCGTTCCTGCCAGCCTTTCAGGCCAGCATTTCAGGCCAGCCGCGCAAGCGCCGGCTCGGCGACATGCAGGGTCGCGACCTCGACGGAGCCGAAGCCGCGCAGGCTCTCGGTCCGGGTGCCGGAAACCCGCAGCTCGCCATCCAGATCGAGCGCCATGGCGGCGGGCACGGTGATTTCCATCGGCGCCGACAGCGCCTGAAGGCGCGCGGCGCAGTTCACCGCCGGGCCGAAGACGTCGTAGATGTATTTCTGGATGCCGACGACCGAGCCGACGACCGACCCCGAGGCGATGCCGATCCGCGCCTCCCACTTGTGGCGGTGCGTCCGGTTGCGGTGGCGCAGGAAGCGCACCAGCGACAGCGCGCAGCGCGCGGCAAGGCGGGCGTGGTCGGGGTTCGGATGCGGCAGCCCCGACACCGCCATGTAGCAGTCGCCGACGGTCTTGATGCGCTCGCAGCCGTTCAGCTCGGCGATGCGGTCGAAGGCGGTGAACAGCTCGTTCAACTCGCTGACCGTCTCGGTCGGATCCGCGGCGACGGCCATCTCGGTGAAGCCGACGAAATCCAGCATCAGGACCGAGACCGGCTCGAACAGCCGTGGCGTGACGGTGCCGAAGGTCTTGTATTCCTCGTAGACGGATCGCGGCATCACGTTCAGCAAGAGTTTCTCGACCTGCGCCTTCTCGCGCTCCAGCTCGCGCGCGCGGCGTTCGGTCATCGAGGCATAGCTGTCGATCATCGCCTCGGTCTCGCGCAGGCGCGAGACGTTCTGGCATTCGATCACCAGGATCTGGCGGCCCTCGAATTCGGCCTCGCGGATCTGCACCTCGAGCGCGACCTGGCGGCGGCGCACCCGGACGGTCAGCGCGATGGCGCCCCCGGCCAGCCCGCGCCGGATCGCGGCGTCGTCCAGATCGCCGCAGACCTCCGCGAGCACGGCACCCGGTTGCGCCGCCTCGAACAGCGCGGCGAAGGCCGGGTTGCGATAGGCCAGCCGGTTGCTGCCGCGGTCCACCAGCGCCACGCCGATGCCGATCGTCTTCATCAGGATCGAGCCGAAGCCGTCGATCTGCATGTCGGTCACTCCCCTGGCTCAGGCCACGATCAGGCGGCGGCGGGCTTCGACCGCGTGCAGGATCGTGTCCCGGTCGGCGTCGTCGAAACCCGCGGCCTCCAGCGCCCGCGACAGGATCGCCGCCACCTCGTCGAAATCGGCGTGGCTGATGCGCAGGTGCGCATGGACACGCGCCAGGCGGTCCTCGGCGAAATCCACCGGGCCGCCAAGAAGCATGGCAAAGAACCTGGTCTGGTGGTCCACCAGGCGGGCCATGTCGACCCGTTCGAAGTGATGCCCGATCAGGTCGCTGTCGAGCACGCGGTCGTAGAAGTCGAGGATGACCGCGCGCAGGGCGCGCAGGCCCCCGTATTTGTCGAACAGGGAGATCGGGCGGGAGTGGCTGAAGGGAAGGGTCATGGATCTGTCCTCTTTCGTGCGGAAGTCTGCGCGCCATCAGGCGCGCAGGATCACCACTTCGGCGTATTCCGATGGCACGATCATCGTGTCCTCGCTGCGCGAGCGCGCGGTGCCCAGCGCGACCAGATCGGCCTCCAGCGCCTCGGCCTTTTCCGGGGACAGGGCCGCGAAAGCCGCGCGCATGGGGCCATAGACGGCCTTCCACAGGTCGACCCAGTGCTGCGCCGAGCGGAAGCGGAAGGTGAATTGCGACCGGACGAAGCGGATGTCGCTGGCCCCCTCGCCGAACAGCGCGGCGATCCGTGACTCGGTGCCCCATTCCAGCGGCGAGCGCACGCCGGCGGGCGGCGGGTTGTAGCGGCCGATGGTGCGGAAGACCTCGCCGACGAATCCGTCGGGCGTCCAGTTGGCGAGACCGATCTTGCCGCCGCCGCGGCAGACCCGCAGCAGCTCGCCCGCCGCGGCGTCCTGATTGGCGGTGAACATGACGCCGAAGGTCGACATCACCGCGTCGAAAGAAGCATCGCTGAACGGCAGATCCTCGGCGTCCGCCTCGCGGAAGGCCACCTCGAGCCGTTCGGCCTCGGCCCGTTCCATGCCGTTGCGCAGCCAGCCTGCGACATAGTCGGTCGACACGACATTGCAGAACCGGCGTGCCGCGGCCAGCGTGGCGTTGCCGTTCCCCGCCGCCACGTCCAGCACGCGGGCATCGGGTCTCAGGTCCATCGCCTCGGCCAACTGCTCGCCGGTGATCTGGAGCGTGGTTCCGACGGCGGGATAGTCGCCGCTGGACCAGACCGTCTTCTGGCGGTGCTTCACGGCGCCCAGATCGGGCTGGATGGTTTCGGCGGTGAGTGTCATGTCAGGCATCCCTTGTGTTGGCGTGCCTCGAGGATGACCGATCCCCTGCGGCCGCGCTTGGGCCTGAACGGGAGATCGCAGCCGTTCTTGTGGAGAACGCCTGGAGGTTTCGTGGAGATTTCCGGCGACAGGCGTCTTCGCCGCCGGAGAGCGGGAGGTCAGAAGTTGATGCCCGACCGTTGCAGGCCGGTCATGAACAGGTCGCGGTGCCCGGCTTCGCGGAAGGGGTAGGAATCGGCGATGATGTCCCGGTCCAGCACCAGCCCCAGGTCCGACATCCGCCGCGCGGCGTCGATCGCCATCGCCCGGTCGCCGGTCAGCCCGGCCAGCGCGACGCGCCGTTGCAGCGCCCGGCCATAGCGCGGGTTCGTCTGCTCGGCGCGGGCCAGCCAGCGGTCGGCCTCGTCGAAGTCCTGTTCCAGCAGGTGCCACAGCCCCAGGTCGGCCTCGATCACCGCCGCGTAGGTATAAACGGGATCCATGCGGAACAGGCGCTGCTGCAAGGCGATCGCCGCTTTCGGATCGCCCGAAAACCCGGTGATGCAGCCCGCGAAGTGATAAAGCTGCGGCGCGCTGGCGTTCAAATCGATGGCGCGGTGGATATGGGTCAGCGCCCGGTCGTGGTTGCGGCTGGTCCAGAGCTCTCCCACCGCCGCCAACGCCTGCGCGATCCAGCTGTTGCGGTCGACATCAAGCGCCTGCCGCGCCGCCTTCAGCGTCTGGCTGAACGCCGTGCGGCTGTCGGACGCGCTGAAGCCTTCCATCGCCCGCTGGAAATGGCAGAAGGCGATCAGCGAGCAGGGCAGATACCAGTCCGGGGCGATATCCGCCGCCAGAGCCGCGTGCCGTTCCGCCGCCTCGTAGTCCGCCTCGGCGCCGCGGGTGGTCTGCCAGGCCGCCAGCATGGCATGTTCCCAGGCCGACGGGCTTTCGGTCCGGTTCCGCAGCACCCGCCGCGCCTCGGCGCTTTCGATCTCGGGGACCAGCGCCGTCACCACCTGCGAAGCGATTTCCTCCTCGACATCGACAAGGCCCGACAGGTCGCGCGCGAAACGTTCCACCCAGATCTGGTGATCGCGCTCGGTGTCGGTCAGCACGATGTTCAGCTTGATCCGGCTGCCGGTGCGCCGCAGCGAGCCGCCCAGCAGATAGCGCGCGCCAAGCGTCTGGCCGATCTCGCCTGCCGGGGCGTCCGAGCCGCGAAACCGGTAGGCCGAGTTGCGGGCGACGACGGAAAAATGCCGCCAGGCGCACAGCGCCGCCTCGATCTCTTCCGTCACCGCATCGGCCAGCGGGCTGCGCCCGGTCTCGGACGACAGATCGCTCAGCGGCAGGACGGCGATTGCCGGCGCCCGGGTCGCTTCGGGTTCGCGCAGGATGTCGGGCCGGGGTGTCTCGGCCACAGGCGCGGCGAGATCGGCCCCCGAACCGCTTTCGAGCGCCAGCCCCGCCGCGGCTTCGCTGACCTCTCCGAGAAACCGCAGACCGCGCCGCGGCACGGTCTGGATCAGCCGCTGCACCGAACCATCGTCGCCCAGCGCCTTGCGGGCATCGCGGATCCGGCTCGACAGTGCCGCGTCCGAGACGATGCGCTCGCCCCAGATACATTCGAAGATCTCGTCGCGGCTGACCAGCCGCCCATTCGACGTGACCAGCAGGCTGAGAAGGTCGAAGACCTGCGGCTCGACATGCACACGGCCGCCGCCCCGCCGCAGCTCTGCCCGTTCGGAATCGAGTTCGAAATCTTCGAATTGCAGGGCCATGACCAAAATCCCCAAAATCGCGGAAAGATTACCTCAGTTTCCGTCATTCTCAAAAGCATTGTGGGCCTTTCGCGGCCACCGCCGCCGCCGAATACCCCTCCTGCACGCGAAATCACCTCGTGCCACGCAAAATCCAGAACTTCTCCAGCCCTTCTCCCGCTCGTGTCCAAGCCGGCGCCGGGAGGGCGGAATACACCTGTCTCATCGGCAAACGGCCGACCATCCCCGCCGGAAGGCAAAACCACAGGAGATCAAGATGAACGTCCAGAACCAGGTCAAGGCCGTCCAGAACGGCGTCAACACCGAGGCCCTGCTTGGCGCCCGCGCCGCGCTGGCCGACATGCCGGCCGCCGCCCAGTTCACCTGGCGTGCCACCTGCGAATGGGTCGACGGCACCCATAGCCGGTCGGTCGTGAAGGGCTTCTTCGGCCTCGGCGAAGAGCAGTCGCATACGAAAAGCTTCACCGTCGAATCCGATCACCCGCCGCAGTTCGCCGCCGCCGACAACGGCCCGACGCCGATCGAGATCGTGCTGTCGGCGCTGGCCAGCTGCCTGACCGGCGGCGTCGCCGCCGTCGCCCAGCACCGCGGCATCCAGCTGCACGCGGTGACGGCGAAGGTCGAGGGCGACATGGATATCGCCGGCGTCCTCGGCATCGACGCCGACGTGCGCAACGGGTTCTCGGCCGTCCGCGTCAGCTTTGACATCGACGCCGACGCCACCGCCGACGAGATCGCGGCGCTGGTCGCCCAGTCGCAGAAGCGGTCGGCGGTCTTCGACATCGTCACCAACCCCACCAACGTGTCGGTCTCGGTCGCCTGAGCCGACCGGCCCGCCAAACGGGAGCGAGCGTCATGAAGAAGACCACGACCGTCATCATCGGCGCCGGGCATTCCGGGCTCGCCATGAGCCGCGCGCTGGAGGCGCGCGGCATCGACCACCTCGTGCTGGAACGCGGCCAGCCGGGCAACAGCTGGCGCACCGAACGCTGGGACAGCCTGTCCCTGCTGACGCCCAACTGGATGAACGGGCTTTCCGGCCGTCCCTATGCGGGGACCGATCCCGACGGCTACATGACCGTGGGCGCCTTCGTCCGGGCCTTCGACGCCTGGGACGCCCCGGTGATGACCGGCACCACGGTGCTGTCCGTCACCGGATCGGCAGGGAACTTCAGGGTGCAGACCGACCAGGGGTTGATCCTCTGCGACACGGTGGTCATCGCGACCGGCGCCTGCGCCCTGCCCCGGCTGCCCGCCTTTGCCGATGCCCTGCCGGGCGCGGTGCGGCAAATGACCCCGATCACCTACCGCAACCCCGCGGACCTTCCCGAGGGCGGCGTGCTGGTTGTCGGCGCCTCGGCCTCCGGTCTCCAGATCGCGCGCGAGTTGGCGCTGGCGGGCCGCCGCACGGTGCTTGCCGTGGGCAACCACCTGCGCCTGCCGCGCGACTATCGCGGCGCCGACATCCTGCGCTGGATGGACCGGGTCGGCGTGTTCGACCTGCCCTTCGACCAGGTCGACGACCTGGAGCGCGTGCGCCGCACGCCCTCGCTGCCCCTGATCGGCACGCCGACGCGCGAGACGCTGGACCTGAACGCCCTGCAAGCCATCGGTGTCGAGATCGCGGGCCGGCTCGCCGCGGTCAACGACGGCAAGGCGCTGTTTTCCGGCTCGCTCGCCAATCTCTGCACGGCGGCCGATCTCAAGCTGAACCGCCTGCTCGACACCATCGACACCTGGATCGCCCGGACCGGCGCAAATGCCGCCCCGCCGGAGCGCCATGTCCCGACCCGGCTGCCCGGCTCGCCGCGTTTGTCGCTCGACCTGCGAACGGAAGGCATCCGAACCGTGATCTGGGCCACCGGCTACCGCCCCGACCACCGCTGGCTGCACCTGCCGGTCTTCGACCGCAAGGGGCGCATCCGCCATGACGGCGGAGTGGTTGCCGACGGGCTTTGCGTGATGGGCCTGCCCTACCTGCGCAGCCGCCATTCCACCCACATCGCCGGCGCCGCAGCCGATGCCGCGGCGCTGGCCGATCACCTGAACCGAAGCCTGGCCGACGCCGCCTGAAGATGGAGACCTGACATGCAAAGAAAGCCCGATACCTTCGATGCCCTTGTCGTCGGCGCCCGCTGTGCCGGTGCCGCGACGGCCCTGCTTCTCGCCCGCGCCGGGCTGCGCGTCCTGATGATCGACCGCGCGCGCGAGATCGGCGACACGCTGTCGACCCATGCGATCATGCGACCCGGCGTGATGATGCTGGACCGCCTGGGTGTGCTTCCGGCGATCATGGCGGCGGGAACGCCTGCCGTGACCCGGACCCGATTCGTCTACGGCAGCGACGTCATCGACATTCCGGTCAGGCCGGTGGGCAGCGCCGCCGGTCTCTGCGCCCCGCGCCGGTTCCTGCTCGACCGTCTTCTCTGCGACGCCGCCGTTGCGGCGGGCGCCGACCTCGCCCTTGGCACCGCCTTCGAGGGCGCGCTGCGCGGGCCGGATGGCCGCGTCATCGGCGCGCTGGCCCGTCAGCCCGGCGGCAGCCTTTCGGAAATCCGCGCGGACCTGGTGATCGGCGCGGACGGGCGGACCTCGCGCGTGGCAGAGGCGGTCGGCGCCCAAGTCCTGCACCGGGACGAGACGCGGGCGGCAACCCGGTTCGGCTATTTCGACGGCATCCCGAACGAAGGCTATCGCTGGTATTTCGATCGCGGTCTTCAGGCCGGGGTGATCCCGACTACCGCAGGACAGCATTGCGTCTTCCTGTCCTGCCGGCCGTCCGAACTCCGCGACCGCTTTGGCACCGACCCACTCGGCGCGATGGTCGACGCCTTCGGGCACAGGGAGTCACAGGTTGCCGATGCGCTGCGCGCCGCGCGCGGGTCGGTTCGGCTCCGGCAATTCCCCGGCGCGCCCGGCTTCATCCGCGACTGCGCCGGTCCGGGCTGGGCGCTGGTGGGAGATGCGGGCTATTTCAAGGATCCCGCGACCGCCCACGGCATCACCGACGCCCTGCTGGACGCCAATCGCCTGGCGCGTGCCGTGCTTCAGCCGGGTGACGGCCTTGCCAGCTACCGCGACGAGCGCGACCGCCACGCCTTGCCCCTGTTCGCGATCACCCAGCGGATCGCCTCGTTCGACTGGGACTTTGGCCAGCTCGGCGACCTGCACCGGCAACTCAACGAACAGATGAAGCGCGAGGCCGCCGGTCTCGAGACGGCGCGCAATGACCTCGCCGCCTGAGCACCCGCCGGGTCCGCCGCGTCAGGCGGGCCCGAAGGTCTTTTCGACGGTCCGCTTGTGCGCCGCATAGGACTCTTCGCTGCGCGAGATCAGCGTGTAGAACATGGGCACCACGAACAGCGTGAACATCGTCCCCACCAGCAGGCCGGTGAAGATCACCAGGCCCATCGCCTGCCG
>JAGRMS010000298.1 GCA_020441135.1 Pseudooceanicola sp. | reverse complement strand
TATACATGCCGGGGCGTTTGCGGACCGGCTCCAGTCCTTCGAGCACCTCGATGGAGGAGGCATCATAGGCGGGAGTGCCGGCGGCGAGGAGGTCGGTCATGGGCTGCTCGTTTCTGGTGGTTCGGGCGAGTATGTCAGAGGGGGGGCAAAGGGGGAAGAGGATCGAGGGAAATCGGGACGTTTTTGGGTGTCCTGGCTAGGACAGGGGTCAATTATCTGATTTCGCTAAATTTTCTTTGAGTGACTTTTTTTGGGGTGTTTGTCCCGGGTTTATGGCAGCGGGCGGCGGGGCGAGCCCCGCCCTACGCATCGACAGGCGTTGCGCCGGTCCTGAGCGGCCTTGCGGCCGCCGGGGCTCTGCCCCGGACCCCGGGATATTTGGAGCAAATGGAAGATGGGGTCCGGCTCGTCAGGCCAGGGCGGCGCCGCCGAGGGCGCGGTCGGTGATGCGTGTGGCCTGGGCCAGGTGGCGCAGGCGGGCGGCGAGGGCGGAGTCGTCGGCGAGGCTGGCAGCGGCGTCGAACACTTCGCCGAGGCGGCCGATGCGTCCGGCCCAGTCCACCAGGGCGGCGATGGCGCGGGTGCCGTCGCCCTGGCCCGCCCCCCTGGCCCATTCGGACGGCTGGAGGTCGGCGGGCAGGAAGGGGCCGTCGGCGAGGAAGAGCAGGGAGGGCAGGAGTTCGGAGAGGCACACGCGCGCGCCTTCGTCGCGCACGAAGGCGCGCAGCAGGATGCGGGCGGGGGGGCGGTATTCGTGCATCAGCCCGTGGATCAGCTCGGCAGGCGTGTAGCCCGCGCGCGACAGGCGGTCGATGCGGCCCCCGTTGCCGAGCGTCAGCGTTCCGGCGATGTCGCGGGCGATGGTGCCGGTGAGGTCGGCGACGGTGGCGTCTTGCGTGACCATCTCCGCGATGTCGGCCAACCCGGCGAGGGCTTGCTTGTGCCCCGGAACCAGTCCGCGCATCCGTTCGATCCGGGCCGGGGTGGCGACGATCATCGCAGGGCGCAGGGGGATGCGCGGGTCGGGCGGGCCCTGTTCGCGCTCTTGGCGGTCCATGGCGCGACCCAGTTCGGTGGAGAGGTCATGGGGTTGACCGTCGGAGCGCCCCAGCCGTCCGGTGAACCAGGTGAGCAGGGCGATCCGGGCACTTTCATCGTCCGCCGTCGGATCGACTCCTTGCCCTGTCAGGACTCCGGGCCGGATGATCGGCTGGACATACCGCCAGTCCTGCGTCCGGCCTTGCTGCATCAGCGCCAGCGCCTCGGCCACCGCCTCGCGCATCATCGCGATGCGGCTGGGGGGATCGGAGGGCCGGGCGCCGGTGCTCCACCCCGGAACGAATTCGCGCTCGCCCCGGAACAGCCGCAGCCACGCGGCGGCGGCTTCGGCCATGGCCTGGGTTTCGCGCGGGGCGATGGGGGCGAAACGCGGATCGGTCCAGAGTCGATGATGCTCGGCCCACCAGCGCGGCGCGCCGTCGTCGGAGAGCGGACTGAGCCGGGCGAGTGTGGCCTCGGCCAAAGGTCCGTGCCAGTCGACCGACGTCAGCAGCGCGGTCAGGCGCCAGCACCAGGGGGTGTCGCCGTTGTCGAGCGCCAGCGCCTCGACCGGGCGTTCGGCGTCGAGCGCGGCCCAGGCGAGGCGGGCGGTGACGCTGTCGCGCCAGGTCGGCGGCACCAGCCGGGCGTCGCCGGGGCGCGGCGGGACACCCGTCAGCGCGCGGGCGGTGGCGGCGGCATGGAGCGGCAGGTCGTCGATGTCGCCCGCCAGCGCGGCGTTCAGGGAGGCTGCGTCGGTGTTCTCCGGCTCCTCGCCCGGTTCTAGCAACATGAAGGCGTGATAGGCGGCCTCAAGCCGGGCGCGGTCGGCAGGCACGTCGGGATCGTCGGCACGGCGATGATGGGCGAGCGCCCGTTCGTGCAGGCGGGCGACCAGCGGGGCCGTCGCCTCGTCCCGGCGCAGCAGGCGCATCATCTCGGTCCGCAGGTCGCGGCGGTGGCGGAAGCGGGTGTCGGTCTCGCGCTCGACCAGCCAGGTCTGCCGGGTGAGACGGTCCCAGAGCGCGGCGGTTGCGTCCGGGTCCATCTCGAGCGCCGGGGCGATGACGTGGCGCAGGATCGCGGGCGTGATCAGGCGCAGGGCGAGGCCGGGGTAGGCGATGCGTCGCAGCGGGTCGTCTGCGGCGGCGCCGACGTGGTTCAGGATGCGGCGGTAGAGCAGCCCCTGCGTCATCGCGGCATCGGCGGGGCCGCCCTCGGCGAGGTCTTCGGCCGGGGCGTCGGGGTGGTCGATCAGGTACCGCCCGCCCAGGCGCAGGACCAGAGGGTTGCCGCCAAGAAGCGGCGCGGCTGCGTCGGCGCGGGGCAGGTCCAGCCCCATGTTCACCAGCAGTTGTTGGGCGTCGGGCGCGTCGAGCGGCGGCACGGTCCAGGTGATCGACTGCGGGAAATGCGGCGCCGCGTCCTCGGCGGCGCGCCCCGCCATGACGGCACGAAGTTCAGACATTCCAAGGTTGTATCGAGCGAAGTTCATCCATTCGTTGAGGGTGTCGAGCGCCTGCGGGCCTTGCGCGGCCAGCACCTCGAGCGTGTCGAAGACCAGCAGGACGGGGCGGGCATAGAGACCGTTGTCGTGGACGACCTGGGCGATGCGTGTCCCGGCCTCGGAGGTGGCGCGCAGGCTGGCCTCGCCCGTCTGGCCGGTCTCGCCGCCGCTTTCGCGCCAGGTGTCGCGCAGCAGGGTACGGATCTGCGACAGTTCGCCCGCCTCGCGCGGGACCAGCAGGGCAAGCTGGCGGGTCAGGTCGAGCGTCAGGCCGGGGCCGCGCGGGTCGAGCGCGGGCTGGTCGAAGTCGAAGGTGAAAACCGGGACGGAGGGGCCAAGCTCGGCGGTGGCGCGGGCGAGCAGAGCGGATTTGCCGATGCCGCCGGGGCCGGTGAAGATCAGCACGCGCCCCGTATGGGCGGGATCGCGGGTGTGCTCCTTGAGCGCATCAAGCGCGTCCTGCCGCCCGACAAAGCCGTTGGTGAGGACGGCGTCGCGGTTCCTCTGGCGTTCGCGGCGGGTGAGTTCGAGGCGGGCGGCGCGCGCATCGGGCAGGGCGGGCCCGGTTGGCGCGGGCAGGCCGTCGAGCCAGCCAAGCGCGGTGATCAGGGCCGCGAGTCTTGGCTCCGACAGGCGGGCGAGGTCGGGGCGCCAGCCGCGCAGCAGCCGCCGCAGCGTCTGGCCGGGGGCGTCGTCGCGGCGCAGGCGCAGGCGCGAGAGCAGGGCGGGCAGACCGGCGGGGTTGGCCAGCAGCGTGGAGAGCGCGGCGCGGCGGCGGTCGGGGTCGAGCCAGCGCAGGCGGCTGGCGGCGACGGGGGTGCTGGCCTCGGCCAGGGTCTGGCGGACGGGGGCGCGGTCGTCTGGATGGACGAAGCGGGTCAGACGGTGCAGGTCGAAGGCGCCGGAGAGCGCGGCGCGGTCAGTCGCCTCGGTGATCAGGGCGATGTCGGGGAGGGGGACGGGCGCCTCGGGCATGGCGATGCCGAATGTCATCTGGAGCTGGGCCAGGTGCTGGCGGAGGTCGTCGGGGGTCATGGCAGCTGGGCCACGAAGGGGGCGACGGCGGCGGCGGCGAAGTCGAGGCGCTTGTCGGCATCGAGGCCGGGGAGGAACTGCCAGAGGGCGTTCAGGTTGGCGCGGACCGGGGCAGCCTCGGCGGCGTCGAGCCCGGCGAGGCGCAGGTCGAAGGCGGCGCGGATCGCCTCGGGCGAGATCGGCGGCAGGTCGATCCGGGACAGGTGGGGCGCGGCGGTGAGCGAGGGCGTGGTGCCGTAGCCGAGCAGCAGGATGCGCAGCCAGTCGTGGGTGGCGACGGAGTCGTAAAGCAGGTCGAGCAGGTCGCGCAACCCGTTGCCGTCGGCGAGCGGCAGGCGCAGATCGTCGAGCGAGAGCCAGACCATGCGGCCGGCGCGGAAGCGGTCGAGGGTTTCCAGCAGGCGGGGCGTGAACTGGAGGCGGAGCCAGCTGTCGGGCGTGGTGTTGGGGTCGGGCGGCTGGAACTGGCCGGCGGGCAGGCCCGCGGCGTCGAACAGTCGGGCGGCGAAGGCCGGGGGGGCGTCATTACGGAACTGCTCGGCCGAGAGGCGGATCAGGATATGGGCGTCGCGCGGCAAGAGGGCCGAGAGGATGTCGGCGGTGAAGCTCATGCCCGTCTTTCGGGCGGTGGGCGTGACGGCGAGGATGCGGGGGCCGGTGGGGTGCAGCGCGGCGCGCAGCCAGTCCTGCGTCTCGGTGCGCCCCACCACGAGGCGATCCTGACCGCTGGCAAGGCGCAGGTCGCGCAGGTAGCGCAGGGGCGCTGGGGCCAGGGGCAGGTTGGCGAGGATCGCGGCGGGAACCGAGATCGACAGGGCGGAGTTGCGGGGCGGGTCGGCGTTCAGCACGGCGCCGTTGTGCAGGCCGACGACGCGGAAGTCGATGGCGAAGCAGGGCGCGCCGGAGCTGCCCTCCTCGGTGTTCACGGTATGGGTGAAGACGCGCGTCGCGGCATCCGGCAGATCGACGTTGCCGAAGGCGTGGCACATGGCGCGGGCCTTGGGGTGCTGGACGATCAGCAGGGGATCGGTGGCGAAGGGATCCTGCGGCCCGAGTGCCAGGCCCTCGGGCACCGGCAGCGGCGCGGCGTCGAGCCGGAAGAGGGCGTAGTCGGCAACCCCGGCGGCGGCGACGCCGCCTGCGCCGACAACCGGAGCGCTGTGGCCCAGCAGCCAGGGGTCGGGCGGCGCGATGGGGGCGAAGCGGCGCGGGCGGGTGCGGCGGCGGCGGCCCGAGATCATCTCGATCTTGTCGTCGAACAGCACCTCGACGCGGGTGTGGGCGTCCGGCATCGGCTGGCCCGCGACGATCAGCGGGTCACCACCGTCGAGCGGGGTCAGGACGTGGCCCGCGGTCATCACCACGTCGGGGCGGACGAGGAAACCGGTGCCGCGGTGTTTGCCGTCCACCTCGATCCGGCAGACGAAGCCCGCGACATGCAGCAGGCCCTGCGCGTCGAGCAGCGTGTCGCGGAAGGGCGACAGCGCCTCGATCCGCGCCTGGGCGGCGATCAGCCCCTCGGCGGCGGTCTGTTTCGCCGCCACGGCGAGGAAATCGCGCGTGACCATGCGGTCGGCGATCAGGCGGGCGCAGAGGTCGTCGAGCCAATCCTGTTTGCGCGCGACGGCGAAGCCTTCCGCGAGCGCGTCCGGCGCCGACAGGTTGGCGGGCACCACGGCGTCGAAGCTGACGGGCTGCGCGGTATCCGCTTGCGCGGCGATGAAGGCCTGCGCAAAGGCCAGCGGGCTGACCGCGACAAAGGCGGCAAGATCGCGGTCGGCCTGCGCGCTCACGGCAGGTCGTCCCGGATGCGGGCGATGGCGTGGGCGAGGTTTTCGACCTGCTGGAAGCCGCCGAAATGCAGTCCGACCACGTCCCATGTGCCGTCGAGTGCCACCACGCAGGAGCCGGAGTTGCCGCCGAGCGCCGAGGCGTCGTGGCCGAAGACGCGGGGCGGATCGGCGTCGCCCAAAACGTCGCCGAGCGGGCTGGAGACCAGCCCCGGCGCGAAGCGCTTGACGCCGAAGACGCCGCCGAACAACTTGAACAGCACCCGGTCGGCCACCTGCCCGTGGGGTGGGCGCGCCGGGTGGCCGATCACCGCGACACGGGCATTGCGCGGCGTGCGGTCGGGGGTGTCGGCCAGCAGCAACCCCTCGGGCGGGTCGGCGAGGCCGTTTGGCGCGAGTTCGATCAGGGCGAGGTCGAGCAGGGCGGGGTTGGCCTCGGCCCCGATGGGGTCGGGACCGGCGAAGCGGACGGCGGCGGGGCGGAACTGGTGTTCGGGACTTGTCCTGTCCTTTTCCACAGCGAAATCCACAAGGATGTCAGGATGGAAAGTCCAGTTGCCGCAGGCGGTGGCGGTTGCTATCTCCTGCAACACATGACGATTGGTCGCGATGATGCCGGGGGCCACCGCGAAACCGCTGCCGATGGCACGGTCTCCTGTAGATAACCGCGCGCAGGCGCGGGCGATGTCGCTGAGGATCGCGCCGCCGCTGAGGATGTCGGCGGACCATTCGCCCAGTGCCTTGTCCTGCGGGTCGATCCGGTCGCCCTTGAAGGCGACGGCGGGGCGGGTTCCGTCGGATAGAACGATGGCCTCAAGCGCAATTTCCTGAAGCGGTGAGAGGGTTTCCGCGCCGTTGCTCAGGGCGTGAAGGCCGTCGCGTGCGGCGTCCAGAACGTCGCCATCCTGTCCCTCCAGCGCGTCGGAAAGGGCGTCGAGCCCGCGCTCCTGACGGTTGGGCGGCAGGTCGTTGCCGCCCGCACTTTCCAACCCCGAGGCGCTGCCTGCCAGGCGGCGGCGCAGCGAGGCGGCGCGGCTCATCCCTCGGAGACCGCGAAGGCGAGCGGTTCCGGCATTTCTGGCGTGCCTTCGAACCGCAGGCGGAAGAGGCCGGTTTCGGTCTGTATCGGCAGGGTGAGGTTGAGGGCGGAAATGTCGGCCCCGTCGTATTTTACGGGAAGCTCCTCAACCTTTTCGGTGATGTTGCCCGTGTCGTCGGACCTCTCGACAATTAGCGCGCCGTCGATCCTGTTGACCAGCCCGGTGCCGTCGTCCGAGGCGCGGGTTTCCACCATCAGCCGCAGCGCGGGGCGGTCGCCCGCGACGTAGACGGTGCGGTCGAGCGTCCCGGCGAGATGGGGGGTATCCTGGTCGGCGGCTTCCAGCGCGGCCCCGGCGTTGCCGCCCATCAGGCGGAAGAAGACCTTGCGGAAGGGGGTGCCCTTGAAGACGGTGGCATGTTCGTTGGTGACGATCTGGCGCTGGCCGCGTCCCGGCAAGGCGCTGTAGATCGGCACCGTTCCGTCGCCGCCGTCCACAGTTGTCGTCACCTTGGATTCACCGTGGTTGTAGATCTGCCCCTGCCGGAAGGTGACGTTGACACGCGTGACCGTCGGCTGGCCGGTGCCCGCGAAGTAGAAGTAGCGCACGCCGGGCGGCGCGATGCCGGTCAGCGCGTCGTATTGCGCCTTGGCGCGGGCGATCAGCACCGGGTCCATGCCAAGCTGCGTCGCCGTGGTGGCATGATAGGGGTCGAGCGGGACCAGATCCTGGCTGTTGGCGACCCAGATCGCGGCCTCGCCCGGCGCGGGGATCAGCTGGTAGCCGGAAGGGTAATCCCGGTTGGCGGCCAGGGCCTTGAAGTCCGTACCGCTGATGCCGTTGGCGTTGTCGAGGCCGAAGATGCGGGCCAGTGCCAGAGGCGCGCCGAGGTGGGGCGTGCCGAGGGTGGCGAGCAGCTTGATCTTGCCGAACCAGGGTTCGGCGTCATAGGTGCCGGATTCGAGCAGCAGGCGGGCGATCAGGCCCCCCATCGAATGGCAGATCAGCGAGAACTTCGTGGCTCCGGCGTCGTGCTGGGTTTTCAGCAGCTCTGCCAGTTTAGCGGCGGTGTCGAAGTTGTCCCGCCGCCAGTCATAGGCGAATTCGACGCGGCGGGGGTCGCCGGTGCCGACGGCATAGCCGAGGTCGTCGAACTGGCGCTGGATGTGGTTGTAGAAGCCGAAGCAGAGGATCTGGTCGATCAGCGGTCCGGTGACGAGGTGTTCGCTTTGCAGTTCCGCGATCTTCGTATAGGCGGTCGCGGCCTCCAGCGGGGTGGGCGGCCAGACCTCGAGCGCGTTGCCGCCGTTGTGGGCGGCGGGCAGGATCAGGCGGGTTCCCATGATGCCAGGGATCAGGACGGCGACGTGCATGGCGGCAACCTCCGGATGTGTCAGGTCACGCATGGTAAACGACTGGCGTGATATCTCAAGTCACGCGAACTGGACTTGACAGGGGCAACCTTGGCGCGAGTCAGGCGGCGAGTTCGATGAGGCGCGGGATCAGGGCGAGATTGGCGGCGTCAAAACGGTCGTCCTGCGGCAGGTGCTGGCTGGACAGGCGGACGATCACGGTCTGGGTGGCTGGGTCCACCACCAGCCACTGGCCGTGGATGCCGACGGCCATGACGATGCGCGAGGGGCGGGGCAAGGCATACCACTTGCTGCGATAGCGCCCGCCCGGCAGCCAGTCGGCGTAGTTGCCCTGCGCCCAGGCGGATTCGTCGCCGTTGTCCGCCATGTCGGCAAGCCAGCGTTCCGAGATCAGGCCGCGGCCGCCGTCGAGGATCATCTGGCCGAGGCGCATCAGATCCTCGCCACGGGCGCAGAAGCCGCCCGCGCCGCGGGGGTTGCCGGCGGCGTCGACGGTCATCAGGGCGTGGTCGCAGTTCAGCGGGCGCCAGAAGGCTTCGGACAGGAAATCGGCGTAGGGCTGGGCGGCGACGTGCTCGACGACGAAGCCGAGCACGTCGGAAGCGGGGCTTTGATAATGGAAGGGGCCGCCGTGGGGGATGGGGCCCTTGCGCAGGCCGTAGAGGACTTCGGAAAGGGTTTCCTCTCTTGGCCCGGGGTTCCAGAGCATGGCGCGGCGGTAGCGGGCGTAGTCGCCGTCGCGGTTCAGGTAGTCCTCGGCGAAGTCGAGGCTGACGCGCATGTCGAGCAGGTCGCGGACGGTGGCGTCCCCGAAGGCGCCTCGGGCGGCGTCGGGGAGGTAGTGGGCGACCGCGCGTGCCGGGTCGAGCGCGCCCGCGTCTTCCAGCACGCCGGCGAGCAGGGCGGTGACGGACTTGGAGACCGAGAAGACAAGGTGCGGGCGGCGGGCATCGGCGTGGGGGGCGTGCCACTCGGCGCGGATGCGGCCGTTGCGGGAGAGCAGGACGTGGTCGGTTTGGACGGTTTCGAGGTATTGCGCGATGGTTTCGCCGGGGCGGGAGGGGCCGAAGGGTTGGTCGAGGAGGTCTGTTGCCGGCGCACGGGGCAGGGCGGGGCCGGGATCGCCCAAGACCTGCGCGGCGGGCACCATCTCGCCCACACGCTCGAAGCTCCAGGCGTTGTACGGGCGCTCGCGCCAGTTGGCGAGGGTGACGTCGGCGCGGGTGAAAGAGTGTGGCATGGGACTTCCGGATGGTGGGGCGTTCATGGGGCAGAGTTTCGCAGGATGGGGGGAAGGTCCAGAGGGGTTGCGGCGGGCGGAGTGGGGCGAAACTGGATGTGTCGCGCCCCTTCGCCCGGAACGTGGCGCGCAGCGCCGCCGGGCGAGCGCCCGTCCGCCCCCTCGGGCGGGCGCTTTTGCGACGTTGCCCCGAGCACAGTCGTTCGAGGACTTGGCACCATAAAGTGCCCTTCTAAAACGTTGCTGCGCCCACCCGGCGGACGGGCGCTCGCCCGATCGCGACCGCAACCGAAATTATTTAAACGCTCACGCAAATTTCATCCCTTGGCGGGCAGGGCCCCCTTCGGCTAGACTGCTCGCACCCCCCGAGACGGAGCCACTTCCCATGAACGCCCAGCCCCCGATCGCGTCGCCCCTGCTGGACCATTGCCCGGAAGGCCTGCCGGCCGAGGCCTATTTCGATCCCGGCTGGTTCCGGCGCGAGCAGTCGGCGATCTGGCGGAAAAATTGGGTACTGGCGGGGCATCACAGCGCCTTTCCGGCGGGAGAGGTGGCGCTGCGCAAGATCGGCGGGGTCGAGGTGATTGTGCTGCGCGGGCCGGACGGCGCATTGAAGGCGTTCCACAACACCTGCCGCCACCGGGGCGCGGCGCTTTGCACCGAGACGCGCGCGGATTTCAACGGCAAGCTGATCCGCTGCCCCTATCACGCCTGGGCTTATGACACCGGCGGGCGGCTGGTCTCGACCGGGTTCGGCACGCCGACCAAGGACTTCGACAAGCGCGATCACGGGCTTTTCCCGGTGGCGCTGAAGGAATGGAACGGGCTGGTCTACCTCTGCCTTGCGGACGATCCTCCTGCCTTTGCGCCTGACATGGGGGTCGATGCGCTCGACAACTGGCCGATGGAGCGGCTGGTGGTCGGGCACCGGGCCGAGAAGGATCTGGCCTGCAACTGGAAGGTCTTCTGGGAGAACTACAACGAATGCCTGCACTGTCCGGGCATCCATCCCGAATTGTCCGACCTCGTCCCCGTCTACCGCGAAGGCGTCATGTCCGAACCCGAGCGCAGGGGCTGGCAGGGGGGCGAGGCGGGACCGGCGTTGAAGACGGGCGCGCGCAGCTGGACGTTGGACGGCGCGCCCTGCGGGGCGGAGTTCGAAGGGCTTTCGGCCGAGGAACGCGCGGCGGGGCATACCTTTGTAACCATCTACCCAAGCAGCTTTGTCGTCGCCCACGTCGATTACGTCCGCGTCGTCACGGTGACGCCGCTGGCCCCCGAGCAGACCCGGCTGACCGCCGAATGGCTGTTCCTGCCCGAAACGATGGGCGCGCCGGGGTTCGATCTGGAGAATGTCACGGGGTTCGCCACGCTGGTGATCGCGCAGGACGGGGCGGCCTGCGAGTTGAACCAGAGGGGCCTGCATTCGCCGAAATTCACCGCCGGGCGGCTGATGCCGCAGGAGTTCGACATCCACCGCTTTCACGCCTGGGTGCTGGAGGCTTTGCAGGCGCAGCATTGACTCCGCGCCTGCAAAGGTGTCTTTACGCCCCTCTGTGAGTCCCTCTGGGGTAGGTCATGGCAAGGGTAAACCGCACATTCGCCGTCATCGGCCTGGGTGCGTTCGGTACGACGGTGGCGCAGGAGCTTGCGCGGTCGGGCAGCCACGTCATGGGCATCGACATGGACGAGGCGCGGGTGACGCGGGTCGCGTCTTCGCTGGCCTCGACCGCGATCCTCGACACGACGGACGAGAATGCGCTGCGCGATGTGGGCATCGGCCAGTTCGACGTGGCGCTGGTCGCGATCGGACGCGACATCCAGGCGAGCATCCTCACCACGATGAACCTGCGGATGCTGGGCGTCGAGACGATCTGGGTCAAGGCGTCGAACCGGACGCACCACCGGATCCTGTCCAAGCTGGGCGCCGACCGGGTGATCCTGCCGGAACAGGAGATGGGCCGCCACGTCGCCCAGATGCTGCGGAACGCGGCGTTGCAGGATTATGTGAGCCTCGGCAACGGCTACAGCGTGGTGAACATCACCGCGCCCGAGAAGATGGACGGCAAGGGGATCGAGGCGCTGGAGCTGGGGTCGAAGCACGACCTGCGGCTGCTGGGCGTAATGCGCGGCAGCGAGTTCCTGGAGGCCGGGTCGGACCTGCTGCTGGCGACGGATGATCGGCTGATCCTTCTGGGCAAGAAGGGCGACCTGCAGGGCTTCGGGGATGCGCTCTGAGATGCTGGGGGCCGCCTGGACGAAGGCGGCGCCGCGGCTGCAACGGATGCCGCCCCCGGCGCTTCTGGCCTCGCTGTATGGCGTGCTGATCGTCCTGGGCGCGGCGGCGCTGATGCTGCCGGCGGCGACGGTGAAGGAAATCTCGTGGTCGGATGCGCTGTTCACCGCGACCTCGGCGGTCACGGTGACGGGCCTGGCGGTGATCGACCCCGGCAACGACATGACCCTGCTGGGGCAGGCGATCCTCGCCGTGCTGGTGCAGTTGGGTGGCCTCGGGCTGATGACCTTCGCGGTGGCCATCCTGGGGCTGCTGGGCATGCAGGTGGGGCTGACCGGGCACCAGTTCCTGCGGGAAGAACTGAAGCAGGACACGCTGCACCAGCTGCTGCCGCTGGTGCAGACCATCCTGCGGGTGGTGCTGGTCTGCGAGGGGCTGGGGGCGCTGGTGCTGCTGCTGG
>JAGRMS010000297.1 GCA_020441135.1 Pseudooceanicola sp. | reverse complement strand
TGTCCGACCCGATGTCGAGCGTGCGGAACGCCACCCGCTTGCCCCGCGCCGAATCCAGCACCCGGGCATAAAGCGCGCTCAGCTCGCTGCGCTTGGGCATCTGGTTGCGCACGAGGAACTGCAACTCGGTGCGGAACAGCCCCACCCCCTCGGCCCCCGACCCCACGAGCGAGGGAAGATCGGCCATCAGCCCGGCGTTCATGTGCAGGCTGACGGTGGTGCCACAGCGCCCTTCTGCCGGCAGATCGCGGATCGAGGCGAATTGCTGCTGCGCCTGCGCCTGCATCGCCACCTTGTCGCGGAAGGCGGTCACAACCGAATCCTCGGGCCGCAGGTGAACCACGCCCTGATCACCATCGACCAGGATGTGATCGCCGTTCAGCGCATCGGTCGCGATGTGGCCGGCATGAACCACCAGCGGGATCGCCAGCGCGCGCGCGACAATCGCGGCATGGCTGCCGACCGAGCCTTCTTCCAGCACGATGCCTTTCAGACTGCGGCCATACCCCAGCAGGTCGCCCGGCCCGATATTGCGCGCAATCAGGATCGGGTCCGGCGGCAATTCGGCCCCGGTCTCGGCCCCCTGCCCCGTGAGGATGCGCAGCAAGCGATTGGACAGGTCATCCAGGTCCGCCAGCCGCTCGCGCAGATAGCTGTCCTGCACCTGGTCCATGCGGGCGCGCGCCAGGCTCTGTTCCTTCTCGACCGCCGCCTCGGCGGACAGCCCGCGCCCGATGTCCTCTTCCATCCGGCGCAGCCAGCCGCGGGAATTGGCGAACATGCGATAGGCTTCCAGCACCTGAAGCTGGTCCTTGTCGCCGCCCCGGCTCATCTCCAGCATCTCGTCCACGCCGACGCGCAGCTGGTCCACCGCCTCGCGCAGCCGTTCCAGCTCGCGCTGCGGATCGTCGGCCACAGGATTGGCCACCACCACGCGCGGCTCGTGCAGCCAGACCCGCCCCTCGGCCGCGCCTTCCTGCCCGCAGGTGCCGCGGAACAGAACCGGGTGCTGGTGCCGCGCCGACAGCGCCGCGCCGTCGCCCACGAAGGCGCCAAGCTCGGTCATCTCGGCCAGNNCAGCACCATCGCCACCACTTCCAGGCCGTAGAGCTCGTCGTCGGAAAACTGCCGCGCCTCCTTGGACTGCACCACGAGAACGCCCAGCTTTTCGCCCAGCCGCTGAATCGGGATCCCGAGGAACGAGGAATAGCGTTCCTCCCCCGTCTCGGGCATGTAACGGAAACCGCGCTCGGCGGGCGCGTTCGGCGTGTTGACGACCTCGCCGGTGCGCGCCACGCGGCCCACCAGCCCCTCGCCCAGCCGCATCCGCGTCTTGTGAACCGACTCGGGCATCAGCCCTTCGGTGGCGCAAAGCTCCAGCGTATCCTCGTCGCGGAACAGGTAGACCGAGCAGACCTCGCAGCCCATGCTGTCGGCGATCAGATGGGTGATCTTGTCCAGCCGCGTCTGGCCGGCGTCGCCGCTGACCAAGGTATCGCGCAGCCGCCCGAGCAGTTTGCGGCTTTCGGTCTCTGTTCGCTCGGGCATCCCGTCTCCCTGCCGCGCCGGCGTCAACCTTTCCGCCTATAGACCACATATGCCCCGAAGGGCAAAGGGGAACCCCACGCAACCCGAAGGCGTCAGGACGCCTTGTCCAGTTCAAAGGCGTCGTGCAGCGCCTGAACCGCCAGTTCCATGTATTTCCGGTCGATCAGGACCGAGATCTTGATCTCGGACGTGGTGATGACCTTGATGTTGATGTTCTCGTCCGACAGCACCTTGAACATCTTCGCCGCAACCCCGGTCTGGCTGCGCATCCCGATCCCGACGATCGAGATCTTGGCGACATTGGTGTCCGCCACGACTTCGGAGAAATCGAGCTTGCTCGCCGCCTTCATCTCGGCCAGCGCCGCCTCGGCCCGGGCGACCTGGTTGGTCGGGCACGAGAACGTCATGTCGGTGCGCTCGTTCTCGGCGATGTTCTGCACGATCATGTCGACGTTCACGTTCGCCTCGGACAGCGTGGTGAAGATCGTCGCGGCGATACCGGGGCGATCGGCGACAGACAGCAGCGTCAGCTTGGCCTCGTCGCGGGAATGGGCGACGCCGGCAACTACCTTGGATTCCATGATATCCTCCTCATCGCAGACGAGCGTGCCCGCCTCGTCGGATTGTTCCTCGAAACTCGACAGCACCCGCAGTCGGACCTTGTAACGCATCGCCAGCTCGACCGAGCGGGTCTGCAACACCTTCGCGCCCAGCGAGGCCAGCTCGAGCATCTCCTCGAAGGCGATCTTGTCCAGCTTGCGCGCCTTCTCGCAGATGCGCGGGTCTGTGGTATAGACGCCGTCGACATCGGTGTAGATGTCGCAGCG
>JAGRMS010000296.1 GCA_020441135.1 Pseudooceanicola sp. | reverse complement strand
TGCCAGTGGTTCTGCCACGCGCTCCACATGGAGATGCGGGGCCGGATGTTCGTCGAACCCAAGGCCGGCTGAGCGATGCGGCTTGTCGCCCTGCTTCTGGCGCTTCTCGCCGCCGCCCCGGCCCTGGCCGGGCGGCGCGAGGTTGCGCCGGATACCTTCGCCGCCGCCCTCGCAGGGGCGAAGGCGGGCGACGAGCTTGTGCTGACGCCGGGCCGGTATTCCGGCCCGGTGGTCCTGAGCGTTCCGATCACCCTGACCGGCACTCCGGGGGCCGTCGTCGACGGCGGCGGTGCGGGCAGCGTCATCACGGTCGAGGCCCCGGGCGCGGTTGTGCAGGGTCTGGCCGTGACCGGATCGGGACTGGACAACGAGGCGCTGGACAGCGGCGTCAAGCTGACCCGCACCGCCCATGGTGCGCAGGTCATCGGCAACACCCTGACCGGCAACCTGATCGGCATCGACATCCACGGCGCCCGCGATTCCCTGGCCCGCGGCAACCGGATCGAAGGCCTGCGCCTGCCGCGGATGAACGACCGGGGCAACGGCATCTACCTGTGGAACGCGCCGGGCGCGGTGATCGAGGACAACGAGATCCGTTATGGCCGCGATGGCATCTTCGTGGTGACGAGCAGGCACAACATCTATCGCGGCAACCTGATCCGCGACCTGCGCTTTGCCGTGCATTTCATGTATGCGAACGACAGCGAGGTGACCGGCAATGTCTCGGTCGGCAATCATTTCGGCTATGGCCTGATGTATTCCGACCGCAACCGGCTTTCGGACAACGTGTCGATCAACGACCGCGACTATGGCGTGCTGATGAACTATGCCAACCGGTCGGACATCTACAACAACATCGTGGTCGGTGGGGCGCGGAAATGCGTGTTCATCTACAACGCCCACCGCAACCTGGTGGCGGAAAACAGCTTTCAGGGCTGTGGCATCGGCATTCACTTCACCGCCGGGTCCGAGCGCAACGCGATCACCGGCAACGCCTTCGTGGGCAACGAGACGCAGGTGAAGTATGTCGGCACCCGCTTCATGGAGTGGAGCCACGAGGGCCGGGGCAATTACTGGTCCGACCATGCCGCCTTCGACCTCGACGGCGACGGGAGGGCCGACAGCAGCTATCGGCCGAACGACCTGATGGATCACATCCTGTGGTCGCAGCCCGCCGCCAAGCTTCTGCTCGGCTCGCCTGCCGTGCAGCTGGTGCGCTGGAGCCAGTCCGAGTTTCCCGCAACCCTTCCCGGCGGCGTGACCGACAGTCACCCCCTGGTCCACCCGCCCCAACACGACCTGCCGGATGACCTGATGCTCTTGGCGCGTGCCGCGCCCGCCTGGTCCGAGGAGACCACAGATGACGATACTGACCCTCTCGCGGCTCACTAGGCGGCACGATGACCTCGTGGCGCTCGATGCCGTAAACCTGACCCTCGCCGCCGGAGAGCGGGTGGCGCTGATCGGGCACAACGGTGCCGGCAAGTCGACGCTGATGAAGCTGGTGCTGGGCCTGCTGCGGCCCTCGGAAGGCACCGCCGATATCGCCGGCCACGCGCCCGGTTCGCCGGTGGCGCGGGCGCTGACCGCCTACCTGCCGGAAAACGTGGCCTTTCACCCCGCGGTGACCGGGCGCGAACAGTTGCGCCACTACCTGCGTCTGCGCGGGGCGCCCGCGGGGCAGGCCGATGCCCTGCTGGAAAAGGTCGGGCTGGCCGAAGCCGCGGGGCGGCGCATCGGCGCGTATTCCAAGGGAATGCGGCAAAGGCTCGGGCTGGCCCAGGCGCTGATCGGCCAGCCTCGGCTCATGCTGCTCGACGAACCGACGTCGGGGCTCGATCCGGTGTCGCGGGCCGAGTTCTACGCGCTGCTTGGCGATCTGTCGGCGCAGGGCACCGCCATCCTGCTGTCGTCCCATGCGCTGTCCGAAATCGAGGCCCGGACCGACCGCGTGGTCGTCCTGTCCCGCGGGCGCAAGGTGGCGGAGGGACCGATCGCGCGGCTTCGCGCGGAAGCGGCACTGCCGCTGACATTGATCCTGCACCCCACCGCCGACGGCCGGCCGCAGGTTGCCGCGGCCTTTCCCGAGGCGGTGCCACAGGGGCCGGTACTCGCGGTCAGCTTTCTGCCCGCGGACAAGCTGGCCGTCACCCGCCGCATTGCCGCCGTTGCGCAGTCGCTGGTGGATTACGAGATCGAGGCCGCGGGGCTGGACGCCGTCTACGCCTCGATCAGCCGGAGGGCCGCGTGATGCTTGTCCGGCTGGCCACCACCGCCAGCATCGAGTTCCTGATTGCGCTGCGCAATCGCTGGGTCGTGATCGCCGCGGCGATGATGGGTCTCTTCGCGCTTGTCCTGTCGGTGGCGGGCGCCGCGCCGACCGGCGATATCGGGGTGGACCACCTGTCGGTCACGGTTGCGAGCCTCACATCGCTCGCGGTCTACCTTGTGCCGCTCATCGCGCTGCTGGTGTCGTTCGACGCCATCGCGGGCGAAGCCGAGCGCGGCACGCTGGCGCTGCACCTGACCTATCCGGTCAGCCGGGGCGAGATCCTCGGGGGGAAGCTAGCGGCGCAGACGGCGGTGATCGCGCTTGCCGTGGGCACAGGTTATGCCGTGGCGGCGATCACGTCCTTCGCTCTTGGTGGCGCGGGCGCGGTGGCGGGGCTTGCCGCGCTCTGGCGGCTCGTCTGGACATCGGTGCTGCTTGGCGCGACGTTCCTGTCACTCGGTCACATGCTGTCTTGCCTGGCCCGCCGTCCCTCGGGCGCCGCGGGTCTTGGCGTGGCGCTCTGGCTGGTGGCGGTTGTCCTGTACGACCTTGGCCTTCTGGCCGGGATCGTGGCCGACGACGGCGGCGGCTTCACGACACGGGTCTTCCCCTGGCTTCTGGTCGCCAATCCGGCCGATTCCTTCCGCATCTACAACCTCGCCGCCTCCGAGGCGGTCGGCGCGGCATCGGGTCTCGCCGGTGCGGCGGCCAGCATCGCGACCTGGAAACCGCTCGCCTCGCTTCTCTTCTGGCCCGTCGCCGCCGCGCTGATGGCGCGGGCCGCCTTTGGGCGGGTTCTGCCATGAGAGCCCTGATGCTGGCCGCGCCCGCCCTCCTTTTCCTGGCTGCCTGCAAGGAAGACGCCGCCGATCTGCCCCCGCCTGTCGAGATGACCGCCGAGGCGGTCGGCTACTACTGCCAGATGGACCTGACCGGGCACGACGGCCCCAAGGGACAGGTGCAACTCGAGGACATGCCCTCGGCCATGTTCTTCTCTCAGGTCAGGGATACGCTGGCCTACCTGCACATGCCCGAGCAGAATTACGCGGTCACGGTGGCCTATGTGCAGGATATGTCCGGCGACGCGACCTGGGCGCGCCCGGGCCCCTGGATCGCCGCGGAAACGGCGCTCTATGTCATCGGCTCCGACGTGACAGGCGGAATGGGTGCGCCCGAGTTCGTGCCCTTCTCGGACGAGGCGGCCGCCCGCGCCTTCATGGCGCGACACGGCGGGGCGTTGCGCGCCTATGGGACGATTACGGCCGAAGAGGTGCTCGCCCCCGCCTACGAGGCGGCCGAGGATGCGGGCACGGACGGCAGCGACGACATCTCAGCCCGGCTCCGGGCGCTCTCGAACGGAAGGGACGGATAGATCATGCCCAGCCCGCTCACCCGCCGACGGTTCCTGACCATCGCCTCGGCAAGCTGCCTCGCGGCCTCTCCCGGTCTTGCCGGCGCCCGTTTCCATGTCTGGGAGGGCGTGGCGCTCGGGGCGCGGGCGCGTATCGTTCTCGACCATCCCGAGGCCCCGCGAATCGTCGCGCGGGCCGTGACCGAGATCGACCGGTTGGAATCCGTCTTCAGTCTCTACCGGCCGCAGTCCGAACTGTCGCGGCTCAACCGCCACGGTCGGCTGGCCAGGCCGTCCTTCGAGTTTCTGGAGTGTCTTGCCGCCGCGCGCGCGGTCTGGCGCCTGAGCGGCGGGCGGTTCGACCCGACGGTGCAGCCGCTCTGGCAGGTTCTGGCCGAGGCGCGGCAGGCGGGCGAAGCGGCCGGGGACGCCGCGCTTTCGGCCGCTCGGCAGCTGATCGGCCTTGACCGGGTCCGGGCCGATCCGGGCGCAGTCACGCTGTCGCCCGGCCAGGCGCTGACCCTGAACGGCATCGCGCAGGGATACATCGCCGACCGCGTGGCCCGGATGATGCGGGCGGAGGGGGTCAGGGACGTGCTGATCGACACCGGCGAGATCGTGGCGATGGGCACCATGCCGCGCGACGACGGCCCCGGCTGGCCGGTCACGATCGAGGGCGAGGCCAAGCCGCGTCGCATCGCGGGCCGGGCGCTGGCCACATCGGCGCCCGGCGCACTGGTTCTCGACCCGGCGACCGGCCAGGGCCATATCCTCGATCCGCGCCTTGGCGCGCCGGTGACGCCGGCGGTGGCCCAGGTGTCGGTCAGCGCCCCTTCGGCCGCCCTTGCCGATGCGCTGTCGACGGCGCTCTGCCTGGTCGACGATCGCGCCGAGGCGGAGTCGACGTTGCGCCAAGTCAACGGCGCGCGACTCGAGTGCTTCTATCCTGCCGCCGGAGCTGACCGAGAAAACAGGCTCTAACCTTGAGAAAACTCCGACAACCCTGACCCGAAGACTGGGCGCGCCCGCGCTGGACGGGGTGACGGGCAAGTCCGGGGCGCGCAGGAAGATGACCTTCGAACTGCGCAAGGGCGGCCTGGCCGCAAATCGGACGCCTTGCCACTCGACTCTGGTCTGGAATGGACGGATGCTGACGTCGCATCGATAACAGGCGAACGATCCGGAGCCGGACCTTGACCTCGGACCTTGAAGTTATGTTGCTCGGCGAACTGCGTGTGATCGCCGGGGGCAGCGAGGTTGCGCTGCCTGCCTCACGCAAGGCGCGTGCCTTGCTGGGCTTTCTGGTTGCAACCGGACGGCCGCACCGGCGCGAACGGTTATGCGACCTGCTTTGGGACTTGCCAAGCGACCCCAAGGCGGCGCTTCGCTGGGCGCTGACCAAGCTGCGCAAGGTGGTTGATACGCCTGCCCGGTCCCGGATCGTCGCCGACCGCGAAAGGGTGGGTTTCGTCGCGGACGGCGCCGTGGTGGACACGCGCCGGATCTACTCCAGGCTTGCGGTTTCGGGGGCCGAACTGCCTTTCCCGGAACTCGAGGCGATGGCCGCCCGGCTGGAGGAGGTCTTTCTCGACGGGCTCGACGATGCCGGCGACGAAGCCTTCGCCGCATGGCTGGTCGCCGAACGCGAGGATGCAAGGGCCGCCCGGCTCGACGTTCTGCGCCGGCTGGCGACGCATCCCGCCGCCGGTCCGGCGGGCGAGAAGTGGCGCCGGGTCTGGCGTGCCGCCGATCCGTCTGCCGGCCCGGATGACGGGCCGGATGACGGGCCCGCTGCGCCCGTCGCCCGGATACAGAGCAGAGCCGCCGAACGCCCTGCCCGCGCCGCCAGGGCGCGCAGGACCGCCCTGCAAACGCAACGGATCGGCTTCTGCGAGGCGGAAGACGGCGCCAAGATCGCCTTTGCCTCGGTCGGCGATGGGCCGCCGCTGCTGAAGGCGGCGAACTGGCTCAACCATCTGGAATTCGACTGGGCCAGCCCGATCTGGGGCCGCAGCTTCGCCGAACTCGCCCGCTTCCGCAGCTTCATCCGCTACGACGAACGCGGCTGCGGCCTGTCGGACTGGGATGTCGTCGACCTCGGGTTCGACGCCTTCGTGTCCGACCTCGAGGCGGTGGCGGACAAGCTGGGTCTCGAACGCTTCCCCCTGCTCGGCATCTCGCAGGGCTGCGCGGTCTCCATCGAATACGCCGTGCGCCATCCCGAGCGTGTCTCGGGCCTGATCCTGTTCGGCGGCTATGCCGCCGGGTGGCGCCATCTTGCCAGCCCCGAGGAACAGGCCCGGCGCGAGGCGGTGCTGACGCTGACCAAGCTGGGCTGGGGCACCGACAACCCGGCCTACCGGCACATCTTCTCGAAGACCTTCATGCCCGACGCCGGGCCCGAGGTGCTGGACTGGTTCGACGACTTCCAGCGCCAGACCGCCTCGCCCGACAACGCGGCGCGGTTCCAGGACGCCTTCGGCCTTATCGACGTGCGCGACCGGCTGGCGCAGGTGCGGGTGCCGACACTGGTGCTGCATTCGCGGCATGACCAGCGCATTCCGCTGGACATGGGACGCGCCATCGCCTCGGCCATTCCCGATGCGCAATTCGTCGTGCTGGAAAGCCGGAATCACATCCTGCTCGACAATGAACCGGCGTGGCGCAAGGCCTACCTTGCCGTGGGCCGGTTCCTGGCCGAACACGGCATCTGATGCCTCAGCCGCCACCACACGCGCCCCTCGCCTGAACCAGGCCGCTGCCGTACAGGCGATCCGGCCCCGCTGGGCCCAGGTCGCGGGCGCGACCGGCCAGCCATTCGCGCGCCGCCGCCGCCGAGCCGAGCCGGGCGGCCTCGGGGTCGGCGGCGAGCACGGCGGTCACGAAGGGCGCGGCGACAGAGGTGCCGGACAGGTATACGCCGCCATCGCGCGGGACGAAGACGTCGACGCCCGGCGCGGCGATGTCGATGTGCCCGCCCTCGGGCGCGTCGGTGTAGAGCGCCAGTGCGGCGTCCAGCGCGGTCACGCCGATCGTCTGGCGGAAGGCGGCGGGATAGCGGGGCGGGCCATCCCGGCCGGTGTTGCCAGCCGCCGCCACCACGATCAGGCCGCGCCGGTCCGCGGCCTGCACCGCGCGGTCGAGGATCTTGTTGTAGGGCCCGGCCAGGCTGACATTGACGATCCCGACGCCGCTTTCCTGCATCCAGTTCAGCGCGCGCACAAGCGTATCGACCCCGGCGGCGGGTTCGCCGCCCTCGGTCCGGCCAATCACCGCCGCATGATACAGCCGCACGCCGGTCAGCCGTCCCGGCCCGGCGATCAGCTGGGCGATGGCGGTGCCGTGGGCGGTATCGCCGCCAGGGGCGAAAGAGCGCCGCTCGATAGCGACACCGGCGAGGCCAGGCGCCCGCGGGTCGATGTCGGTGTCGAGGATCCCGACCGGCACCCGCGCCGCGCAGCCTGCCGCAGGCCAGCCAATCAGTGCATTGGCGTATTCGCGCCCCTTGGGCAACGATGCCGCGACTGGCGCGCGATAGGCGTGGTTCACGCCGGCGGTCGCGCCCGGCTCCAGCGTTTCGATTTGCCGGATCGCCTCGCCGCCGGTGACACCGGGCGGCAGGCGGAAGACCAGCATCTCCTGCCCCAGCCCGCCCAGCGTCTCGCGGCTCAACAGGTCGAAGGGCGCGGCGGCGGTCAGGCGGCCGGCGCCGGCGGCGTCGTCGGTCAGCACGACGAGGCTCGTTGTATCGTAAAGAGCGCCCGCGTCCGCCGCGATCACCGCCGTGGGCGGCGGGTCGAGCACGATCCCTTGCGAGAGGGTCGGACTGGCGAGAAGAGCGAGGAGAGCGGCAAGGCGGATCAAGACGCTGATCCTTTCCTGTTGATGGTGCGGCACGGCGGAGAATTCCTGCCGACGATTGAACCGATACGCGCGCTGGCGCGACGAAGGAAGACAGGCAGGCCGGACGCGGCCCGCCAACGACACAGAGGGGATCCCCAGCAATGACGCAAGATACGGATTTTCCAGGCGAGGACGACCTGCTGGACTACATCGCCGGACGCGCCTCGCCCGAGGTTGCAGCCCGGATCGAGGCGGCGGCGGGGCGGGATCCGAACCTTGCCGCCGAGATCGCCCTGATGCGCGGGGCCAGGGCGGCGCTCGCCGATGCTGCCACGGACGCACCGCCGGGCGCGCTTGGCTGGGCGCGGCTTGAACGGTCGCTCGACCGCGCCCCCGTCCCGGCGCGCTGGCCGGTTTGGCAGGTGGCCGCGGCCAGCGCGGTCGCCGCCGTCCTGTTCTGGCAGTTCGCCGTCGTGCCTGCCGTGCTGCCCGGATCGGGCGGTGGCTATGTCACTGCGACCGGCAAGGCCGACGGGGCTTCCGCGACCGTCGCCTTCGCGCCGGGTGCGAGCGAGGCGCAGATCCGCGCGCTGCTGATTGCCTCCGGCGCCACGATGACCGGCGGGCCGAGTGCGCTGGGGCTGTGGACGCTTGGCTTCAGCGACGAAGCGGCGCGCGACGCGGGGCTGGAGCGGATGCGATCCGCGGCTGGCGTGGTGGAAAGCGTTCAGGGCAACTGACCGCTGAGCGCCGATAACGGGCCGGGCGGCGCGCAACGATGCAACAGGCGCTTCCCCTCCCCCTCGTGGGGAGGGGAGAGGGGTGGGGGGACGCGGCTCAAGAAGCCGGACGATCACACCGCCCCGCTCCGTGTCAGGCAGTGCATCAGCAGTTTCTTCGCGTGGTGAATCCGCGTCTTGATGGTGCCGACCGGCACGCCCTCGACCTCGGCGGCTTCGGGACAGGACAGGTCTTCGAAGAAGGTCAGCCGCACCGCGCTCTGCTGCGCCGGGGTCAGCTTGGCGATGCAGGCGCGCAGGCGTTCGGCGTCCGAAGCCGCCTCGATCACGGCGAGGGGCGAGGGCGCGTCATCCGCGATGGTGTCGTCGGGAAGGTCGCGCAGCGTGGTCCGGCGGCTGCGGCGGAGACGGTCCACCGCCTTGTTGCGCGCGATCCCGTAGAGCCAGGTCCGGGGTGCAGACGCCCCGCGAAAGCGGACTGCGTTGCGCCAGACCTCGAGAAAGGTTTCCTGAAGGATATCCGACGCCTCGAAGGCATCGCCGATGCGGATACGGATGAAGTGGTGCAAACCGGCCTGGTGGCGGTCGTAGAACGCCTTCATCGCGGCCCGGTCGCCACGCCCGATACGTTCGACCATGTCGGCATCCCCGTCGGGCGCAGGCGCCTTGCGCAGATGCGGTCCCTCACGCGGCGCCGGTGAACCGGAATTTGTAACAAGGGTCAACCGGATGGATTGAGGGGGCGCTGGTCCGTCGATGGGTCTGGTCTGTTGCCGGGTCACTGGCCTGTCCCTCGGTTGACGTAGCACGACCGAAAACCGCAGGGGCATATTCCCCATGCGATGTCGATTATCCCGCCTCATCGCGCGCGCGCGTTGATGCCAGCGTTGTCACCAGCGTTGTAATTTGCGTGTCATCCGTTGTTTTCGTCGTTCCGGCGCGTTTGCGGAAATTCTCCGGCTGAAGTTGAACCGTTTCCGCTGTCCAACCGACCCATCTGCAATCCGGCCGATCCGGCTGGGCATTTCTTGCAAACGCAGAGGGCAAACCAATGGCTGACCAGACCGGAACCGCAGGCGACGACACACTGAACGGCACGGAAGAGACCGACCGAATCCTCGGCCTCGGGGGCAACGACACGATCAACGGCCTTGGCGGCAACGACCGGCTGGAAGGTGGTGACGGCAACGACATCCTGGATGGCGGCGAGGGCGTCGACGTCCTCATCGGCGGCAACGGCGATGACACGATCCTTGCCACGGGTTTCGTCAACGGCGAGACGTTCCAGGGCAACGGCGGCACCGATTTCCTCGATCTGTCCGGCGAGGAGCGCGACGTCGAGGTCCGCCTGAACTCCGACAACCAGCGCCTGCTGGCCGATGGCGTGAGCGTGGCGATGCAGGGTATCGACGGCGTGGCGACCGGCGATGGCGACGATATCGTGCTGGGCACAGGCGGCGCCAACCTGATCCGCACCGGCGGGGGCAACGACTTCGTCAACACTCAGAATGGCACCGACGAGGTCGATCTGGGCGCTGGCGATGACACGGTACAGGATGGCGGTGACGGTGCGGATGTCTACAACGGCGGCACCGGGCGCGATACGCTCGACTACTCGCAGTCGGCGGGCGCCATTTCGATCACGCGCGACGTCACCGGCACGGTGATCGCCGCCGGTGGCCGGGCGGCTGGCGACACCTTCACCAATTTCGAGATCATCCGAGGTTCGAACGCTTCGGATACCATCGAGATGGTCAATGGCCTCGACACCGTCCAGGGGCTGCGCGGCAACGACGTGTTCATCGCCGGGGCGGCCGCCGAATCCTATGACGGCGGCGCGGATACCGATGCGGTCGACTACATCGCGGCCACCGAGGGCGTGGTCGCCGACCTGGGCAACCAGGCCAACAACAGCGGCTTTGCGGCGGGCGACACCTATGTGTCGATCGAGGAACTCCGGGGGACGCTCTTCGACGACACCCTTGCCGGCTCGGCAGGCAATGACCGGCTCTTCGGCAAGGAGGGCGACGACCTGCTGATCGGCGGCGCCGGGGCCGACCGGCTGGACGGCGGCGACGGTATCGACACCGTGGACTATTCCGCCTCGGCGGCGGGCGTCACGATCAACCTGGAGCGAAACTCCGGCAGCGGCGGCGACGCGCAGGGCGATGTCATCCTGAACGTCGAGACCGTCATCGGCTCGGCCCTTGGCGACGTGATCACCGGCAACAACGGGGACAACCTGATCGAGACCGGCGCGGGCGATGACCTCGTCGACGCGAAGGGCGGCAATGACATCATCCGCGCCGGCGCGGGCGACGACGTGATCCGGGTGTCGGCCGGGGCCGACCTGATCGACGGCGGCGAGGGGTTCGACACGCTTGACTATTCCAACGCCGGTGCGGCGCTGATCATCGGTCGCGACGGCCCGGTCCGCGGCGGACATGCGGAAGGCGACACCTTCCGCAACATCGAGAAGATCATCGGCACCGGCGCAAGCGATCTCATGGCGTTGCAGGAGGGTGTCGCGGTCCTGTTCGGCCAGAACGGCAACGACCACCTTACCGCCTTCGGTGGCACCTTCCTTCTGGACGGCGGCGGCGACAACGACACGTTCGAGCTTGTTCTGGGGGAAGCCGCCGCAACGGGTGCGACGTTCAATGGCGGTTCGGGCACCGATACGCTGTTGATCTCGGGCCGGTCGGGCGCCGAGGATTTCCGCGACGACACGCTGGCCGGCCTCGATCGGCTGGCCTTCACCACCGGGCTTGGCCAGGACTACGATGTGACGTTCCTCGGCACCCAGTGGGGCTTCGGCAACGTCCGCAGCAACACGCCGTTCCGCGGCAGCGAGGCGATCACCGTCCGGATCGTGATGGGCGAGCGCACCAGTCTGAACCTCGACGGCACCTCGCTGACCGGAATGGTCGCGGGCACCGACCGCTTCGTGATTACCGGCGATGGCGACGACGAGACCGTGAACGGCACCGCCCTGAACGACCGGATCGCCCTTGGCGACGGCAACGACACGATCCGGGGCCGTGCGGGCGACGACGTCATCGACGGCGGCAACGGCGATGACATCTTGCAGGGCGACAGCGGCAACGACGTCATCCTCGGTGGCAATGGCGACGACACCATCTCTGGCGGAGACGGCGACGACGTGATCGCGGGCGGCGACGGGGCGGACAGGATCAACGGCGACGGCGGCAACGACATCATCGACTATTCCGCCTCGGACGCGGCGGTGATCGTGAACCTCGACACCCGCAAGGCGACGGGCGGCCATGCCTCGGGCGATGTGCTGTCCGGCATCGACGGCATCACCGGCAGCGACTTCGACGACGTGCTGACCGGCCAGGGTGCGGGCAACGTGATCGACGGGGGCCGGGGCAACGACGTGATCGACGGCCTTGGCGGCGATGACGTGCTTGACGGCGGCGCCAACAACGACACCGTGAACGGCGGTTCCGGCAACGACATCGTGCGGGGCGGGTTCGGCCGCGACATCCTGTCAGGCGGCGCGGGTGCGGACCTTATCGACGGCGGCACGGGGCGCGACCTGGCCAGCTACGAGACGTCGAACGCCGCCGTGCGGATCGACCTGCGCGGCGAGGAGATTGCCTTTGGCGGCGACGCCACCGGCGACCTGCTGGTGAGTATCGAGGACGTCACCGGGTCGCGCTTCGGAGACACGATCTCGGGGTCGGCGGCGGCGAACGTCCTGAATGGCGGCGAAGGCAACGACGTCCTGCGGGGTCATGCCGCAAACGACAGCCTGAACGGCGGCGCGGGCGACGATGACCTGATCGGCGGTGTCGGCAACGACCGGCTCGATGGCGGGGCCGGGCTGGACCGCGCGATCTTTTCGGGCGCCTTCGCGGCTTTCACCGTCACCGTGAACGCGGACGACAGCGTGAAGGTGGTCGGACAGGGAACCGATATCCTGCGCGACATCGAGACGCTTGTCTTCGACGACCGGACGGTCGCCGTGTCCAGCCTGCCGCGGGTCATCATCGCGAACGGCGCGGCGGACGTGATCGTCGGTGGCGATGGCGACGACCTGCTCGACGGCGGAGACGGCGCGGACGTCGTGCGCGGCGGCGACGGAGACGACCTTGTCCTGGGCGGCAAGGGGTCGGATATCGTCGGCGGCGGTGCCGGGGACGACATCCTGTCCGGTGGTCCGGGTCGCGATACCTTCGTCTTCGGCGAAGGCTTCGACCGCGACTTCATCCGCGATTTCCGCCAGGGGATCGACAGCATCGAGCTGGACCTCGCGCTGTTCGACGCACTGGGGTTCACGCCGACCGGCCAGGAGGTCGTCGACACCTTCGGCACGCTGAGTGCGTCGGGCAGGGTGCTGACCCTGAATTTCGGGGATGGCGATATTCTCAAGGTGCGCGATACCGGCGGGATCGACGTCACGACCTTCGGGGATGATCTTCTGTTCGCCTGACGCCTGTTCGGCAGACGCGGAACCGTTCGGCCGGGGCCTTGCCCCGGCCTGCGGCGTTGAATGGACCGAGGTCGGAGCTGGCGGGTCACTTGGCGGTGCCCGACAGGCCCGGCCATTGTCGCCGGGTGTCCCGGCGCGCCCGATGGTGAAAGGGTCGAGACCACGAACGATGCCGTGTTGCGCTGGACGTCTATCGCGGCATCTGCACCGGTTTCGACCATGCGAATTGGCGGATTGCCGGGAATACGCGCCGAAGCGGCCGGTTGGCGGACCCCGATCCGAATGGTTTACCGGGGCTCATATCCGGGTTACCCTGACGTCTGGTCATCAATGCTCGTGGCGACGGCGCAGGGGTCCGTTCGGCATGGGAGCTTCAGGAGTTTGAAACAGCCCGCGGCGGGCGCATCTTGATTTCTTCGGGGAGGATTTTGACATGGGATTTGATACTCTGACGGCTATCGGAAACTTCCGACTGGACAGGGATTTCAACCCGGCGGTCAAGGATCCGGTCAAGATCGAAAGAGTCATCTGGATCGGGGAATGGCCGCACGGTTCAGGAAAATGGTTCATCAATGTCGAGACTCAATTCGGGTGGATGAACTTCTCGGACGTGACGGTCACGTTTGCAAAGACCGGAGTCGCGAACTCGTTTAACGGGAGTGTATTCAAGACCGGTATCTACCGGGTTTCGGTCAACAGTACCTTCGATGGAACCACCCTGGTTACAGAGGGATCTCCGGATGCGCCGGTTTCATCGCTCAACCTGGGAAACTGGAATGAGTCCGGCGCGCCGCGGCCAACGATTGCGCAGGCGCTCTCCGGTCCGATCGTCGACCTGCTGGACGACGACTACTTTCAGAACATCATGACCGGTCCCGGTACGGACGTCATCGAAATTGGCTCAAATGGCGGCTATGTGGATGCGGGTGAAGCAAACGACTTTGTGACCGGCAGTGCCGTTCGTGACGAGATCTTCGGCCAGGGGGGAAACGACGAGCTGAAGGGCGGTGGCGGCAACGATCTGATAGACGGCGGCGATGAGAACGACCGGATATTTGGCGATGGCGAAGACGACGAGTTGCACGGAGGCCATGGTTCGGACACGATAAATGGTGGCGCGGGCGACGACAGGATATTCGGCGGGGACAACGACGATATCCTGAACGGAGGGCCGGACAACGACGAAATCCGCGGCGGGGCGGGGAAGGACACGATCCGCGGCGGGGGTGGCGACGATACGATCTGGCCGGATGGCGGAGGCGACACGAAGGTCTTTGGCGGCCCGGGCAACGATACGATCTTTGGCGCCGCGGAGAACGAGCATCTGTTCGGCGGCCTGAATGACGATTTCATCTTTGGATTTGACGGCGTCGATGTCATCAACGGTGGAGCCGGAATCGATCGCCTTGCAGGCGGGACCGGGGCGGATTCGATTTCGGGCGGCGCGGGCAATGACAAACTCTTTGCCGGCCACGAAGTGGAATTTCTCACATATGACATGCGTGAGACCGACGGCAACAACACCCTGCGAGGCGGCGCCAATGCCGATTTCCTGCACTCGCTGACCGGCGCGGCTGGCGGCGATACCTTGTACGGGGGCAAGGGCAACGACATCTTCATCGTGAACGACAACGATGTCGTGAAGGATTTTCACAAGGGCGACGTGGCCTGGCACATCCCCAAGGGGAACTTCGAGTTCTATTCCTTCAACCCGGTCAAGCGTGGCGTCGAGGTCAAATTTTTCGAAGGGGCGAAACCGGGAAGCTTGCAGCCGGGCGAGACATTCACCCTGGAAGGCGCCGTCCGCCCGGATATCCTGTCATCGTCCGTGGCCAGTGACCAGAGCCATGTGTCGATAAGGATCGACAAGCCGCTTGCCGCTTCGCGGGCGGAAATCAGGGAGCTGGGTCAAATGTTTCGTCCGCTGGGCGACAGGGTTGGCGAGATCGTCGCGGAGCATGGCGGTGAGGCCGGTGCGCAACAAGCGATCGAAACCATTACTGAGGAGGTACTGAAAAGCGGCAACACGGTTCCCAAGATTGTCCAGATCTTCGGCACCAGCGGGGCGAAGGTCGTTGCCTCGGCCTTTGCGTCGGTCGCCGGAACTGTCTGGGATCACGCGACCGGCGAGTTCGACGGGTATTCAAACGGCAAGATCGCCCTGACCTATGGTCTCGCCGCCTCGGCAGCCCTGATTCCGTTTCTGGTTGCGGGAACGTCGCTGATCGCGTTTGGCACTGCGGCCGGGGTGGCGCTGGCGGCCGGTCCGGCGCTTGTCGATCTTTACGTGGAACACCAGTACAGGAAGATGGTGAAGGAAATCGAGGATAACGTTCCGGATCTGCCGGTACCAAGGCTGGGCGGCGAGAGCGAGGATTTCACCGTGGATAGCGACAGCCAATGGGACGATCTGGCCCTGCTTTGACGGCCGATCACTCGTCGTCCTGCCCGCCTGGATGCGGTTGCCCGTCTTTCGGGTGAGGACGGGACAGGAGGCCGGGCCCGGCAGCGCGGAAACCTCATGTCACCCATTGCCCGCCGTCGACGACCACCGACTGGCCGGTGACGAACATATCCGGCTCGGCCCCGAGGAATGCGACCCAGGCCGCGATATCCTCGGGCCGCCCGAGGCGCTGGAGAAGGATGCTGTCTTGCAGCATCTCGCGGTTGGCCGAAACCTGCGCCGCATTGATATCCGTTTCGATGATGCCGGGCAGGATCGCGTTCACCGCGATCAGAGGAGCGAGTTCCTTGGACAGGGACCGTGTCAGCCCGAGGATCCCGGCCTTCGCGGCGGCATAGGCGAACTTGCTGACCGCGCGGGTGACACCGCCGGTAATGGCGTTCAGCGAGGAGATGTTGACGATGCGCCCGCCGCCCGCGGCCTGCATGTGCGGGGCCACGGCGCGCGCCCAGCAGAAGGCGCTCTTGAGGTTGACGTCGATGGTGGCGTCCCACTCGGCCTCGGTGATGTCCAGCAGGCCCTTGGACATCGTGCGTCCGGCGTTGCAGACCAGGAGGTCTATGCGGCCGAATTCGGCAACCGTTTCGTCGGCAATGCGCAGGGCCGCGGCGAGGTCGCTGACGTCCGCGATGGCCACGCGGGCGCGCTGCCCGGTGGAACGGATCGAGTCGGCTGCCCTTGCGGCCTCGTCGGCAAGGAGGTCGACGATGACGATGTCATGGCCTGCGCGGGCCAGCCGCAGCGCCGAGGCGAGACCGATCCCCCGCGCGGCACCCGTGACGATGGCGGTCTTCATGACGGTTCCCGCGGGCGAAAGTGGTGGGTGGTTATCCCGTCCGGGCGGTCGTGCCAGCCGACGTGCAGCGCCATGCCGATCCGGATCCGGTCCGTCGTGCAGCCGACGAGACACGAGATCAGGCGAACATCGGGCGCGTCGTCGGGCGTCACGACACAAGGGACGTAGGGCAGGTGCGCCTCGGCGCCTGCCATCGCAAGCCGCCGGACGACGGTGAAGCTGTAGAGCGTGCCGCGGCCCGAGAGCGTCGGCCAGTCGAGCGCCTGCGCGTGGCATCGCGGGCAGAAGGGTGTCGGCGGCATCCGGTAGGTTGCGCAGCCGGCGCAGCGCGCGGCGGTCAGGCGGTGCTCTCGCGCCGCTGCCCAGAACGGTTCGGTCCAACGATCCGTCACCAGGTGCAGCAGCGCGTCAGGGGGCAGTCTGATCTCGGTCATGCCGCGTTCCCCAGGATAAGCCCGCTGTTCGGCAGGCTGGAGGGGCCGCCCGTCACCAGCACGGTCCGCGCGCCCGGCACCTGGTTGGCCGCGGTGCCGCGCATCTGGGCCACCGCCTCGCGGATGTGGCTCATCCCCCAGATGTAGGCGCCCGAGAGTTGCCCGCCGTCGGTGTTGACCGGCAGGCTGCCGGACATCCGGATCGCACCGCTGGACACGAAGGTTCCGCCCTCGCCGCGCGGGCAGAACCCGAAATCCTCGAGCTGGGCGATCACCATGGGGGTGAAATGGTCGTAGATCTGGGCGGTGTCGATGTCGTCCGGGGTGAGATCCGCGCGTTCGTAGAGGCGGCGGGCGATATCGGCATTGCCCGAACCGAGAAATGCCTCTTCCGGCATGTTCATCCAGTAGAGCGACCGCCCCCAGTCGCGTTGCCCCCCGTGTACGCTGGCCAGCACCGGCACCGGCTTCTGCCGCAAGTCGCGGGCGCGTTCCGGCGACGTCACGACAACCGCGATCGCGCCGTCGGATTCGAGACAGAAATCGTAGAGGCAGAGAGGGTCCGAGATCATCGGCGCCGCGAAATAGTCGTCGAGCGTCATCGGCTTCTTCATCAGGGCGTCGGGATGGGACAGGGCATTGATCCGGGTGGAAATCGCCACTTCGGCAAAATCCTCGCGCGTCGTGCCGAAGACGTGCATGTGGCGCTGCGCCAGCAGGGCGAACATCTGGCCGGGACCGACGAGTCCCGATGCGGCGTAGAATGCCGTCATCGGCGAGGGCGCATAGCCCTTGGCGTATTCGCCAAAGCGGGTATCCGCCTGCTGCACGCCGCCGACGCAGACGACCGTATGTGCCTGGCCCGCGACGATTGCGGCCTCGGCGAGGCCGATCATCCCGGCGGAGCCGCCGCCCGCGCCGGTCAGGCTGGCGGTGAAGGTGATTTCGGGTATTCCAAGTGTTTCCATGATCAGCGGGGTGTCGAAGCCGCCGGAGAAATAGGCGAAACCGTCGACGTCCCGGACGGTCAGCCCGGCGTCGTCCAGCGCGGCAAGAATGGCGCGGCAGACCAGTTCGTCCAGCGTCTGCGGCACCGAGCGTCCGCGCTTGTAGTAGGGCGTTGCGCCGACCCCGACGATCGCCGATCGCGGGCGGATCATCGCTTCAGACCTGCGGCCTTGAGCAGATCCCTGGCGATGACGATCTTCTGGACCTCCGAGGCGCCTTCGTAGATCCGGGCGGCACGGACCTCGCGGTAGATCTTCTCGACGATGTTGCCCCGCGTGACTCCCGCGCCGCCGAACAGTTGCAACGCGGCGTCCACCACCCGTCCGGCGTGCTCGGTCCCGACATACTTGGCGAGCGAGGCGCTGCGCGTGGCGCTGCCGTTGCCGGTGTCGCGGTTCCAGGCCGCGCTGTAGACCGCGAGGCTGGCGGTCGTCAGGTCGATTTCCATCTCGGCGAGACTGGTCTGCACGCCCGGCAGTCTTGCCATGCTGTCCCCGAACAGGTGCCGCGACAGAACACGCTCTACCGCCGCATCCCGCGCGCGCCGGGCCATGCCGACTGCGGCCGCACCGACCGAGGTGCGGAAGATGTCGAATGTCGCCATGGCGATGGCGAACCCGGCGCCGGGGGTGCCGATCAGCGCGTCGGCGGGCAGGTGGCAGTCCTCGAATGCGATCGGGGCCAGCGGATGCGGTGCGATCAGGGGAATGGGCTCGCCCGGGATCATGCCGGGCGTTCCGCGATCGACGACGAAGGCGGACAGGCCCTTGGCCCCCGGCGCTTCGCCGGTGCGGGCCATGACGATGTAGTGATCGGCGAAGGGCGCGTTCGAGATCAGTGTCTTGGCCCCGTTCAGGACGTAGCCCCGGTCCGTTCTTTCCGCGCGCGTCGTGATGTTGGCGACGTCCGATCCCGAGGCGGGTTCGGTCAGGGCAAAGCCGGCAATGGCCTTGCCCTGCCGGATCGGGTCCAGATAGCGCGCCTTCTGCTCGGGTGTCCCGTGCATCCAGATCGCGCCTGCGCCGATGCCCTGCATCGCCAGCACCTCGTCCGCCAGCGCGGAATTGTAGGCAACGGCTTCGCGCGCGAGGCAGACCGCCCGCAGATCGACAACCGAATTGACCGGCACCATCAGGTCGATGAACCCGGCGTCGGCCAGATCGCCGGCCAATGTCCGGCAGGCGGCTTCCAGGTCCGGCGAGTCCTCGTCGACCTCGGGCGCCCGCCAGTCTTCAAGGCGTCCGGCCAGCTTCATGTGTCGTTCTTCGAAGAATGGCGACGGTCCCATCGTCCAGTGCATCTGTCCTGTCCTCCCGCGTGACGAGTCGCTTCAGAAAGCCATGTCCCGCCGCGATTTTCAACCCTCTCTATAAAGAATGATCTTCGCAATAGAAAATTTTGCTTGATCCGAACCGTGAGTCGGGCTTATTCAATGACCAACGGGGAGAGGATGCGCGGATGCCAAGGGAGGCGGCCGAGCGAACTTACCCAGTTGATTTTGAGCAATAAACGGCTTGTGGGAGGGCCGGGATGCTGACTTATCCGCACTTCGAACCGCATTTTCCCCCCGACCAGTGGGTGCTGCCCCGCGTGCTTGAGGCGCAAGCGATCAACCGGGCCGACCGGCCTTTCCTGTCATGGACGGACAGCGGCAAGCCGCTCACCTATGCCGAGACCAACCGCATCGTGAACCGCCTTGCGCACGGGCTGGCGGGGCAGGGGGTCGGCAAGGGCGACCGGGTCGTGCTGTACCTGCCCAACTGCCTGGAGTTCGTGCTTGCCTGGTTCGCGCTGACCAAGATCGGCGCGGTCGAAGTGCCGGTGGGCGACATCCAGCTTGGCGCGTTTCTCCAGCACCAGCTCAACGTTGCCGATTCGAAGGTGATCGTCACCACGGCCGACCTGCTGCCGCGTGTCGCCGAGGTCGAGGACGGCGTGCCAAAGCTGGAAACCTGTTTCCTGCTGGAGCCCGGGGCCGCGCACCGGGCCGATGCCCCGCTGCCCGACCCGGGCCTGAAGCGGGTCGCGCTGAAACCCTTCGGCGTGCTGTTCTCGGACAACGAGTCCAACCCGGACGTGGCCTTGCTGCCCACCGACATGGCGGCCGTTCTCTATACCTCGGGAACCACGGGGTGGTCCAAGGGCGTCATGATGCCCCACTCGCAGTTCTACTTCTTCGCCGAGGAAGAAGCCCGGCTGGTCGGTCTGACCGAGGAAGACGTCTATTTCACCGGCTTTCCCTTCTTTCACGGCAATGCCCAGTTCCTGACGATCTATCCGACGATGATCGCGGGCGGGCATGTGGTGCTGTATCAGCGGTTTTCGGCGTCCGACTTCTCGGGCCGGGCAAAACGGTCGGGCGCGACGGTGACGAACCTGCTTGGCGCGACCATGTCCTTCATCTGCGCCGCGCCGCCGTCACCCGATGACAAGGCGCACCGGCTGCGGCGCATCTACGCGGCCCCGCTGGCGTTCGACCTTGCCGACGAGTTCCGCGCGCGGTTCGGCGAGATGGCGTTCATGGACGGCTTCGGTCAGACCGAGATTTCGAACGTCTTCATGACTCCGCAGGGCGCGAAACGCCCCGAGGGCGCCTCGGGTGTGCTGGTGGACCAGTTCTTCGAGGTGATGCTGGCCGATCCGGAAACCGACCTGCCGGTGCCCGAGGGCGAAATCGGCGAGTTGTTGGTGCGCCACAAGGTGCCCGGCATCATCAGCGCCGGCTACCTGGGGATGCCGGAGAAGACGGTGGAAACATGGCGAAACCTCTGGTTCCACACCGGCGACGCCATGCGGCGGGACGCGGAAGGCTGGTACTACTTCGTCGATCGGGTGAAGGACGCGCTGCGGCGGCGGGGCGAGAACATCTCGTCCTTCGAGGTCGAGTCGGTGGTGCGTTCCCACCCGGCGGTCGAGGAATGCGCGGTTGTCGGGGTCAAGGCGGACGAACGTGCGGGCGAGGACGAGGTGATGGTCTTCGTCATCCCGGCCGGCGGCGCGACCTGCGACTGCCCGGACCTGGTCCGCTGGTGCCAGGATCGGATGCCCGGCCACATGGTCCCCCGCTACATCGAGATCGTGGACGATCTGCCGAAGACGCCTTCGGAGAAGATCAAGAAGAAAGACCTGCGCGAACGCGGGGTCACGGCGACGACCTGGGACAGGATGGCCCAGGGCGCCGCCTAGAAGGGGGCGCCCCAAGGGGCGTTCCGACAGCATGTCAATGTCAGGGAGGAACCCGAGATGACGATGATGACCAGAATAAGCGCCCTGGCGTTCGCCACGGCGATGGCGCAGCCGGTGGCCGCGGAGACCGTGATGCGTTTCTCCGACTACCTGCCGGCGACGCATTACCTGACCGTTGAAGGGTCGATGCCGTTCATGGAGGCGGTGAAGGCGGCGACCGGCGGCGAAGTCTCTTTCCAGCACTTCCCGGCGCAGCAGCTTGGCAAGTCGACGGACTTCCTGCGGCTGACCACCGGCAACGTCGCGCAGATCAGCGTCGTCGGCGTGTCGTTCGTCGCCGACAAGATGGAACTGTCGAACGTGGCGCAGATGCCGGGGATCTTCCCAAGCGCCTGCAAGGGCCTGGAAGCCTATGACGCGATCCTCGACACGACTCCGTTGCGCGAGAAGGATTTCACCCAGCACGGCGTGAAACTGCTGATGGCCTATGTGCTGCCGCCATTCGAGCTGGCCAGCACAAGCAAGCCGGTGAACAGCATCGCCGACATGCAGGGCATGAAGATCCTCGTCGCCTCGCGCGCGACCGAGTTGCTGATGAACGAGATCGGCGCGGCGCCGATCCAGGCGACCTCGGGTGCGGCCGCCTACGAGGACGTCAAGCGCGGCACCATCGACGGGCTGATCTTCGCGCCGGACAGCATGCTGGCCTACGACCTGCACACCGTGACCAAGTATGGCACGACCAATGGCAACTTCGGCGGCCAGGTGGTTGCGGTGATCATGAACCAGGGCGCCTATGATGCGCTGGACGATGCCACGAAGAAGGTGTTCGACGACGCGGCGGCCGCGGCACAGCAGCGGGTCTGCGAATATGTCGATGCCAAGAAGGCCCAGGCGCTGGAGAAGATCGTCGCCAACGGCAACGAGATGACGACCTTCGGCGAGGACCAGCTGGCGATCCTGGCCGAGGCGGGCGACAAGGTGGCCGAAGCCTGGGCCAAGGAACTCGACTCCCGCGGGGTGGCCGGCAGCGAGACGCTGGACGCGTTCCGCGCGGCGGTCGGCGAATAGGCCGGACAGGGCAGGGCGACGATCATGACGGGTATCACCGACCGGACGCTGGCCAGGGTGGAGCGTGTCTTCGACACGCTTGCCATCGCGGCCATGTTCGTTGCCATGATCGTCGTCTCGCTCGACGTGTTCTGCCGCTATATCCTGAACGCGCCGCAGCCCTGGGTGCGCGACCTTCTGGTGCTTTACCTGCTGCCGGCGCTGTTCTTCATGGGCTTGCCGGGTTCGTACCGGCGCGGGGCCCACGTTTCGGTCGATATCCTCGCCAACCATGTCTCGCCGCCCTGGCGACTGGCCCTGTCCCTGGTGGCCCGGGGCATCGCCATCGCGGTCTTCACCCTGATTGCCTGGTACGGCGGGTTCCGCTTCCTCGAGGCCTGGGCCAAGGGCGAAATCCAGCCGGGCATCCTGTTCAACTACCCGATCTGGCCGTCGACGCTGCTGGTTCCCGCCGGTTGCGGGCTTGCCGCGCTGCGTGCGCTCGAGAGGCTGGTCGCCGAAGTCGCGGCCATGCTGGGCGGATCGCAGGCCATTGAAAGCGCCGTGCGCGACCACGCGCCGGGCGAGGAGGTCGTCTGATGTTCTCGATCGCACCGATCATCTGGCTTTTCGCCCTGCTGGCGCTGTCGGTGCCGGTCGCGTTGGTGATGGCCGTCGCCGGCATCGGGGGGCTGCATTCCATCGGCGGGTGGGGGATGGTGGAGAGCATTCTGGCCACCTCGCCGCTGACATCGGCCAGTTCCTACGACTTCGTCACCCTGCCGATGTTCCTGCTGATGGCGGAATTCGTGCTGCTGAGCGGTGTGGCCGACGACCTGTTTACTGCCGCCGCGGCATGGACCGGAAGGTTGCGCGGCGGTCTCGGCATGGCGACGACGCTGGCCGGCGCCGGCTTCGGCGCGGTCTGCGGCACCAGCACGGCCGCCGCGGCGACGCTTTCGGCGACCACGCTGCCCGGCATGATCCGGCAGGGCTACCGGCCCGACATAGCCTCGGGCGTCGTTGCCATTTCGGGCACGCTGTCGATGCTGATCCCGCCGTCGGTTGCGCTGGTGATCTACGGTGTCATCGCGGATGTGAGTATCGGCAAGCTGCTGGTCGCCGGGGTGATGCCCGCCATGCTGATCGTCGCGGTGATCTGCCTGACGATCTATGTCCTCGCCCTGCGCAACCCGGAAGCCGTGCCTTCGGGCGAGGGCGTTCCGATGCGCGAGCGGCTGCGGCTACTTCGGGTCGCGGGACCGGTGCTGTTCCTTTTCGCCTTCGTGACCGGCACGATCTACACCGGCATCGCCACACCCACCGAGGCGTCGGCGCTGGGTGCGCTGGCGGGCATGTTGCTGGCGCTGGGCAAGGGCAAGCTGTCGGCTGACGGGCTGCGGCGGGCGCTGACCCGGGCGACCTACGCGACCTGCATGATCCTGCTGATCATCGTCGGGGCGACCATTTTCGGCTATTTCTTCACCCTGACGCAACTGACCCAGTCGCTGGTCTCCTGGGTCGGCGGCATCAACGCTCCGGCTTGGGCCATCGTCTGCCTGATCATGCTGATCTACGTCCTGCTCGGCTGTTTCATGGACCAGACCGCGATCCTGATCCTGACGGTTCCGATCACCGTGCCGCTGATCATGGCGCTGGGCTACGACCCGGTCTGGTTCGGCGTGGTGGTGGTGGTGTCGGCCGAGGTCGGGATGGTGACGCCGCCGGTCGGCCTGAACGCCTTCATCGTCTCGCGCGCCTCGGGCATTCCGTTGCAGACGGTATTCCGCGGGCTGGTCCCGCATATCGTCGCCCATGCGCTGGCGCTGCTGCTGCTGATCCTTGTGCCCGAGATCACGCTCTGGCTGCCGGGGCACATGTGAGCCGATCGAGGGAAACCATGTCCACCGAAACCGCCATTACAACCGAGATCCGCGACGGCGCGATGCTGATCGGCCTGAACCGGCCCGCGGTGGTGAATGCCGTCAACGACGGAATCCGCAACGGGCTGCGTGCGGCATTGGCCGAGGCATCGCAGAACCCGGACGTGCAGGCGCTTGTGCTGTTCGGCCACGGCCCGCGCGGCTTCTGCGCGGGGGCGGACATCAAGGAGACCCGCGGGGCCGAAACGGCCAGCGAACTGCGCGCGCGGCTGGTGCGCCAGGACTATGCCGGCGCCATCGAAGCCTGCGGCAAGCCGGTGATCGCGGCGATCCACGGTTTCTGCATGGGGGCGGGTATGGAGATGGCGCTGGCCTGCGACATCCGTATCGCCTCGGAGGATGCGCTGTTCGCCCTGCCCGAGACCGGGCTGGGGCTGATCCCGGGCGCCGGGGGAACGCAGCGCCTGCCGCGCCTGGTCGGGCCGGGGCAGGCGATGCACATCATTCTGACGGGCGAGCGGGTGCCCGCGCCGCGTGCGCTGGCGATGGGGCTGGTCAGCGACGTGACCGCGCCGGGTGCGCTGCTGGACCGTGCCAGGGAGTTGGCGGGCAGGATTGCCGGCAAGGCGCCGCTGGCCACCGCCTACGCGCGCGAATCGGTACGGGCGGCAGGGCGGATGCCCCTGGCCGACGGTCTGGAATTCGAACGCTCGCTGTTCGCCATCCTGTCCCAGACGGGGGACAAGGCCGAGGCGGCGCAGGCGTTCAGGGAGAAACGGGCGCCGGTCTTCCGGGGCTGCTGAGCGCCGCAGCAACAAAGGAGCATGTCGTGAGCATTAGCGATAAGGTCGCCGTCATCGGCGCGGGACAGATGGGTCTGGGGATCGTCCATGCCTTCGCCCTGGCCGGGACGCAGGTGACGATGGTGGATATTGACGCCGCGCGGCTGGAGAAGGCCCGCGCTGCCATCGCGTCGATCCTCAAGGGCGGCGTGGATCTTGGCAAGCTGGCGCAGGACAAGGCGGATGCCTGCATGGGACGGATCCGCGGCGCGACCTCGGTGGCCGAGGCGGCATCGGGCGCTGGGCTGGTGATCGAGACCGCGACCGAGAACATGCAGATCAAGCTTGGTCTCATCCGCGACGCCAGCGCCGCCGCGCCCGCGGATGCGATCCTGGCCAGCAACACCTCGGCGCTCAGCATTACCGAGCTTGCGGCGGTCTGCGAGAAACCGCAACGGTTCGCGGGGATGCACTTCTTCAACCCCGTCCACAAGATGAAGCTGGTCGAGATCATCCGCGCCCTGCAGACATCCGACGAGACCATCGCCGCCCTGCGCGACTGGACCGGGCGGATCGGCAAGCAGTCCGTCCTGGTCAACGAAGCGCCGGGCTTTACCACCAGCCGCATCTCGGCGCTGCTGGGGAACGAGGCGATGTGGATGCTGTCCGAAGGGGTCGCCAGCGCCGAGGACATCGACACCTCGCTGCGGCTTGCCTTCAACCACCCGATGGGGCCGCTGGAGCTGGGCGACCTGACCGGATGGGACACGCGGCTGTCCGTGCTGCAATACCTGCATACCGTGCTGGGCGAAAAGTTCCGGCCCTGTCCGCTGATCATCAAGATGGTCAAGGCCGGGCGCTACGGGCGCAAGGTGGGCCACGGCGTTTACGAATACGTTGACGGCCAGAAGGTGGCCGGCTCCGGCCTGAGGGCGCACTGATGCGCGATGTCGTGATCGTGGACGCGCTGCGCACGCCCATCGGGCGCTTTCGTGGCGCGCTGGCCCCGGTGCGGGCGGATCATCTGGGCGCGGCGGTGCTGGATGCATTGGCGTCCCGGAACAGCCTCGACCCGGCGCAGGTCGGCGATGTGATCTTCGGCAACGTGACGCAAGTGGGAGAGCAAAGCGCCAACGTGGCGCGGACCGCGCTTCTGTCGGCGGGCTGGCCCGCCTCGGTGCCGGGTCTGACGATCGACCGCAAGTGCGGATCGTCGGAAGCGGCGGTGCATATGGCGGCCGGTCAGATCGGCGCGGGGATGCGGGACATCGTGGTTGCGGGCGGCGTGGAAAGCATGAGCCGCGTGCCCATGGGCGGCAACCGCGACGTGCATGGCGAACCGTTCGGCAAGCTGCTGCTCGACGCCTTCGAGATGACGTCGCAGGGCGAGGCGTCAGAGCGGATCGCCGACCGGTGGGGCATCTCGCGTGGCGAGATGGACGACTATGCCATCGAGAGCCACCGCCGGGCGGCGGCCGCGGCGGATGCGGGATACTTCGACCGCGAGATCCTGCCGCTGGATGCGGCCAGGTGGAGCGGCACGGGCGAGGGCGGCATCCTGTCCGCCGACGAAACGATCCGGCGCGGCACCTCGCGCGAGAAACTCGCGACGCTGAAGACCAGCTTCCGCGAGAACGGGCGCAGCACCGCAGGAAACTCCTCCCAGATTTCCGACGGTGCTGCTGCCCTATTGCTGATGGGCGCGGATACGGCGCAGGAGATGGGCCTGAAGCCGCGCGCCGTGATCCGGGCGGGCACCACGGTGGGGTCGGACCCGACGCTGATGCTGACCGGGCCGATCGAAGCCACGCGCAGGGTGCTCGACATGGCCGGGCTGACGCTTGACCAGATCGACCTGGTGGAGGTCAACGAGGCCTTTGCGCCGGTGCCGATGATGTGGATGCGCGAATTCGGCCGGTCGGCCGAGCGGTTGAACGTCAACGGCGGCGCCATCGCGCTGGGCCACCCGCTGGGCGCCAGCGGCGCGCGCGTCCTCGTCACGCTCCTGCATGAACTGGAGCGACGTGGCGCGCGGTATGGTTTGCAGACCATGTGCTGCGCCGGCGGGCTGGGCACGGCCACCATCATCGAACGTGTGAACTGAAGGGAGAAGGCTATGCGGCAGGTCAGGTTGGGAAAGTCGGGACTGGAATGCTCGGCGCTGGGGCTTGGCTGCATGGGAATGTCGGAGTTCTACGGCCCCCAGGACGACGCCGAGTCGCTGAGGACGCTGGACCGGGCCATCGGGCTTGGGATCACGATGTTCGATACCTCGGACATGTACGGGCGCGGCCACAACGAAACGCTGCTGGGACAGGCGATACGGGGGCGGCGCGACGGGCTGGTCATCGCTTCGAAGTTCGGCATCAGGCGCGATCCTGACGGCCCGTCGGGCAGCCTTTACGACCGCGATCTCGACAATTCGCCTGCCTACATGCGCGCCTGCTGCGAAGCGTCTCTGAAGCGCCTGGGGACGGAGCGGATCGACCTTTACTATATCCACCGCATGGACATGGCCGTGCCGGTCGAGGAAACCGTCGGCGCGCTGGCGGATCTTGTCGCGGAAGGCAAGATCGGCGGCATCGGGCTGTCGGAGGTGCCGGTGCCGATCCTGCACCGTGCGGCGGCGGTGCATCCGATTGCGGCGCTGCAATCGGAGTATTCGCTCTGGCACCGCGATGTCGAGGATGAAATCCTCCCGGCCTGCCGCGCGCTGGACATTGCCTTCGTGCCGTACAGCCCGCTGGGGCGCGGATTCCTGACGGGTGCCATTGCCAACACCCAGTCGCTGGAAAAGAACGACATCCGCCAGAATTCGCCCCGGTTCCAGAAGGAAAACATCGACATCAACCTGCGCCTGCTCGACTCGGTCAAGGCGGTGGCCGCGGCGCGGGGCTGCACGCTGGGCCAAGTGGCGCTGGCCTGGCTCTGGGCGCAGGGCGGCGACATCGTGCCGATCCCGGGAACCAAGCGGATCAAGTACCTGGAAGAGAACGCCGCGGCGGAAGCCATCACGCTGCTGCCGGAAGACGTTGCCGCCATCGATGCCGCGATTGTCGGAACCGAATTCGCCGGTTCCCGCCTCTGGGTGCCCGAGGCAGAGGGCGAACGGAAATGACCGGACGACGCTCAGCCGGGGCCTGCGACGATCCGGCGGAGCTGAACCGCGAGGCTTTGCATGTCGGCGACGATGCCGTTCAGATCGGCCTCGCGGAACTGGCCGGTCAGCATGGTCGAGGTGATGCCCATGACCGCATGGCCGGAATGATCGAGAACCGGCACGGCGACCGACACGACACCGGCGGCGAAGTTGCCTGCGTCGATGGCCCAGCCCTTGACGCGCGCCTCCTCGACCTGGGCGAGATAGGTGTCGAAGTCGATGGGGGTCTGCCACTTGATCCGGTCGAAACGGCGCCTGATATCGTCCCGTGTCATCTCCGAAAAGGCGGCAAAGCAGCGTCCGGTCGATCCGATCAGGATCGGCAACCGCTGGCCGGTCGCCATCTGCACCCGGAGCGCGTTGGCCGCCAGGCTGTTGGCGATCAGAACCATCCGTTCGGGCCCTGCCGGTTGCCACAGCGAGAGCGTCACCCTGCGATTGCGCGCGATGACGTCCATCAGCGGGCGCACCACGCCGATGTCGTTGCCCATGACCGTGGCGCCCATGGCGATGTCCATCATGCCGAGGCTCAGCGAGTAGGACTTGCCGTGCGGATCGAAATGCACGAGGTCTTCGTCCACCAGCGTGCGCAGGATGTTGAAACAGGTCGACGGGTTGATCTTCGTCTCTTTCGCTATGTGCGTGGCACCCGCAGGAGCGGACGCGGTCGACAGGTAGCGCAGCACGGCCACGGCATTGGAGACCGCCCCGACGATCTTGCCGGTCGGCAGTTCCTTCTTCGGCCGGCCTGCCCGCTCCAGTCCCGTGATCCCTGCGTCGTCAGCCACCTGTCGAATTCCCCTGCCTTGCTGGTCCGTTTCCTGCGGCGTGGCCCGGTCAGGCCGCCGACTATTCTCTATAACGTATGCGTTCGCAATGGAGAATGGTCAAGCGGATTGTGGTTGGCGACGCAAGGGAAAGCGGACCGGCGATGATCCCGCGGGCAATCTTCGACGCAGACCACCTGATTTTCCGCGAGACGGTCCGTAAGGTCATCGCGCGCGACATCGTTCCCGAACATGCCGGCTGGGAAAGCGCCGGCCAGATACCGCCAGAAGCCTGGCGGAAGGCCGGCGCGGCAGGATTGCTGCTTTGCGCGGTGGACGAGACCCGTGGCGGTGGCGGCGGCACTTTCTTGCACAGTGCCATCGTGATCGAGGAATTGGCCCGGGTGGGGGCCACCGGTCCGTGCTTTGCTCTTCATTCCGACGTGGTCGCGCCATACCTTACGCACTTCGCTTCGGACGCGCTCAGGGCGCACTGGCTGCCGATGATGGCGGATGGCCGTTCCCCTGGCGCCATCGCAATGACCGAACCCGGTGCAGGAAGCGATCTTCAGGCGATACGGACCAGACTTCGCCGGCAAGACGGTGCGCTTCGCATCGACGGCAACAAGTGCTACATCTCCAACGCCCGGGGCGCGGCGTTCGTCATCGTCGCCTGCAAGGATGCCGATCACGGCGGCCTGACCCTGGTGCTGGTTGAAAAGGACCGCCCCGGATTCCGCCTGGGTCGACGGTTCGACAAGATCGGCTGTCTTGCCCAGGATCTGTCAGAACTGTTCTTCGACGAGTGCGAGGTGCCCGAGGCCAACGTGATCGGCGTCGCCGGGCAGGGGATGGCGCAGGTGATGCGGATGCTGCCGCAGGAACGGCTGGTGCAGGCGGTGCGTGCCGTGGCGGCGGCCGAGGCGATGTTCGAATGGACCATCGACCATCTGCAGAGCCGCGAAGTGTTTGGAAAGCGCCTCGCGGCGCAGCAGGCGCTGGCCTTCAAGATGGCCGAACTGCACGCCGAAATCCTGGCGCAGCGCGTGCTGGTCGACCGCTGTCTCGAGCTGCATCTGTCCGACGCGATGAGCGCCGCGCTTGCCGCGTCGGTCAAGATGAGCAGCTGCGAGATGCAGGGACACGTCGCCGACGCTTGTTTGCAAATGTTCGGCGCCGCCGGGTTCATGCGCGATACTCCCATCGCGCGTGCGTTCGTCGATGCACGTCAGGCCCGGATCGCCGGCGGTGCGGTGGAGATCATGAAGCTGATCGTCTCCCGCGAGCTGTTTGGCAAACGGATGGAGAGGAAAACACAATGAGCGACCTGGTCCTGGTGACCCGCGACAACGGCATCGCCTGGGTGACGATCAACCGGCCCGAGCGGTTCAACGCCTTCGATGCACCGACGATCCGGGCGCTGGGCGACGTGCTGCGGCAGATCGGGCGCGAGCGCGATATCGGCGTGGTGGTGCTGACCGGAGCGGGGGAAAAGGCCTTTTGCGCCGGGGGCGACCTGGGCGAGCTGGCGGACTTTTCGCTGTCCAAGGCCCGTGACCTGTTCGACGGCGCGCAGGATACCCTTCAGGTCATGCGGCGGATCCCGCAGCCGGTCATCGCGATGGTGAACGGCGTCGCCATGGGCGGCGGCAACGAGCTGGTCATCTGTTCGGACATCGCCATCGCCGCCGACCACGCCCGCTTCGGTCAGACCGGCCCGAAGGTCGGCAGTTCGCCGATCTTCGGAGCCACCAACCTGTTCTCGCTGAGCGTGGGCGAAAAGAAGGCGCGGGAGGTGGTCTATTTCTGCCGCCAGTATCCGGCAAGCGAGGCGCTGGAGCTGGGCTGGATCAACAAGGTCGTCCCGTTGCCGGACCTGCGCGCGGAAACGGAGAAATGGGCGCGCGAGCTGCTGGAACGCAGCCCCTCGTATCTCGAGCTCAGCAAGATCAGCTCCAACGTCTGGTGGGACATGCTGACGCCGGCGATGGAAGCGGCCAAGCAGAGCCTGTTCCACCTGGCGGGCGGTCCCGAGATGACGGAAGGCGCAACCGCGTTTCTGGAAAAGCGCAAACCGGACTTCGCACAGTTCCGGAAAGCGGAGTGAGGGCCATGCCGGATTTCGACCTGATCGGCGACTACATGGCATCGGATGCCGCCCGCGCCCTGCGCGGGGACGTCCGTGCGTTTCTTGACGAGGAGACGGCGTCGGGGCGGGTCCGGCCCGGCCGGCAGACCTGGACGACCTATGATCGTGCCTTTTCCGAACGATGCGGCGCACGCGGTTACATCGGCATGGTCTGGCCCCGCGCGGTGGGCGGCGGCGCGCGCCACGCCTTCGAACGCTACCTCGTGACCGAGGAACTGCTGGCCGGCGGCGCGCCGCTCGGGGCGCACTGGATCGCCGACCGCCAGAGCGGGCCGCAGATCC
>JAGRMS010000295.1 GCA_020441135.1 Pseudooceanicola sp. | reverse complement strand
TGCTGGCCCGGCGTCACCGACTTGGTGACGGCCTGCCCCGTGGCCTTGTCCTGCACCGCGTTGACGAAATCGCGCGCCACCGGCAGCGAGACGTCAGCTTCGAGCAGCGCCACGCGGACCTCGCGCAGGGCGGTCTTGACGTCCTCTTCCGACAGCGCGCCCTGCCGGGTCAGCCGGTCGAAGACGCCGGAGAGGCGTTCGGAAAGATTTTCAAACATGCGCCGGCTCCTTCGCCACTCGGTTGACCAATGCCCCGGCAAGGGGGCGGTGAATGCACAAACGCCCCCACGGGCGCGACGCGCTGGTGGAGGGCGATCCCCCGTTCGCCGGGGGACCGGAATGCGGGACGCTTCCGGGTTGCGGGCGATCTAGGCGCTTGGGGCGGCGGAGTCAAGCCGCGCGCGGGGGCCGTTGACGGCGAGCCAGTTGTTGATCGCCCCCGCCATCCGGCGGGGGCTGCTGCCGTTGGTGTAGACCGAGACGATGGGATGCGCCCCCGCGCTCATCCCGCGGTCGAGGATCAGGGTCGGCCGCCAGAGCGTACTGCCCTTGGAACCGCGGGTTTCCTCGAGCACGGCTTTCGACAGGTCCGACAGCGCATGGCGCACCTCGATATAGCGCAGCAGGTCGCGCCTGCGCACGATCAGCGCGTCCGACGGGCGGTCGAGGATCACCTGCACCCGCTGCACCATCAGCGCAAGGCAAAGCCCGCCCAGGCCGCCGCCGCCCAGCGCGAAGACCAGCCCGAACACCTCGCCCGAGGCGACGAGGCCGATTCCAGCGCCGACGAAGATCAGCGTGAAGACGCTCAGCAGGATGCCGAGGAGCCAGGGCGTTTCCTCGACGATCAGCTGTTCGGGCGTGTTGCGGGCAAGTTTCATCGACATGAGAACAGCAAGAACCGGCAGACGCGCACCTGTCAAACAAAGAGGCAAGCGTTCCGCGCCGACGCGTGCCTCTGCCCTGCGTCTTTCTGGTCCAAATACCCATGAGCGGCAGCGCCACACGCGCCAAGGCTCCAGTGGCCGGACCGGCGGGATCGCCCGCGCCGTCGCCACCCGCCCCATCCGCGTCACCGCCGCGTCCAGCGCCACGCCGCAGACGGCGGCGACGCCGGTCGGCTGCCGCTCGACCACGAACAGCGCGAAGACGCCTGCGATCAGCGCCGTCGCGGCGTAAGGGGTCGACGCGCCGAGTTTGTCGAAGCCCTTCACATCGCCCCGGCCACCAGCCAGCCGCAATAGGCCGCGTAGCCGCCGAGGAACACTGCCCCCTCGCCGCGGGTGACCTTCCAGCCGGTGACGGCGAAGACGATCAGCGCCGCCGTCGCTGCCAGCATGACCCAGATGTCGAAACGCGCGATCTCGGGCGGGATCGGCACCGGCACCACCAGCGCCGTCGCGCCAAGGATACCAAGCACGTTGTAGATGTTCGACCCGACCACGTTGCCGAAGGCGATGCTGTGCTGCCCCCGCATCGCCGCCATGACCGAGGTGACGAGTTCCGGCAGCGATGTCCCCACCGCCACGATGGTCAGCCCGATCAGCGTGTCCGACACGCCGAGCGCGCTTGCCAGGTCCACCGCCCCCTGCACCAGCCAGCGCGCCCCCAGCACCACCAGCACGAGGCCCGCCGCCGCGATGGCGACGGCCAGCGGCAGGCGCACCGGCAGGGCCATCTCCTCGGGCTCTTCCTTCTCGGTGCGGTAGGCCCACCAGATGTAGCCCACCAGCGCGCCCAGCAGCACGACCCCCGCCAGCCGCCCGGCCTGCCCGCTCAGCACGACGCCCAGGCAGGCCAGCGCCGACAGCCCCAGCACCAGCCCGTCGCGCCGGAAACTCTTCGCGCTGGTCACGATGGGCGACAGCACCGCCGCCAGCCCCAGGATCAGCAGCACGTTGCAGATGTTCGACCCCACCACGTTGCCCACGGCTATGCCCGGAGACCCATCCAGCGCCGCCTGGATGCTCGTCACCAGCTCCGGCGCCGAAGTGCCGAAACCCACCAGCGTCAGCCCGATCATCAGCGGCGACACCCCCAGCGCCAGCGCCGTGTCCGAGGCCCCCTTCACCAGCAGGCTGCCCCCCGCCATCAGCAGCACCAGTCCCACGCCCAGCAGAACGAAGGTCATCGAAAATCTCCCGCCGTCAGAACGGCCACCAGTTGAAGACGAAAGTCACCCCGCCTGCGATCAGCGCGCTCGCGAGCGTCGTGACGCCAAGCCCCACGAACCCCAGCAGCGTGCCCAGCAACGCCAGCAGCCCGTCGCGTTCCAGCAGCGCCAGCCCGATCACCGCCAGCGCCAGCCCCGGCAGGCCGTTGCCGAAGGGCAGGGGCAGGAACAGCGCCGTCGCCAGCACGATGCCCAGCAACCCCAGCAGGCGGCGGCTGACCCCTTCGGTGAGATAGGGCCAGCGCGGCCGGATCATCCGCTCGGCCCGGCGCACCCGCTGCGCAATCGCCTCGGCGATGCGCCCGAAATCCGCCGCCCGGAACGACCGCCGCCCGACGAACGCCGGCATCCACGGCACCCCGCGCCCCAGCGCGATCTGCATCGTCAGCAGGATCAGCGGTATACCCGTCAGCATCGACAGCCCCGGCAACGGCAAGGGAAGCATGTTCGGCGCCCCGAACACCAGCAGCAGCGCCCCGTGCCCCCGCCGCCCGAAGCGCGCCACGATCTCGGCTACGGTGATCCGCTCGCCGGTCAGCCCCGCCGCCAGGTGCGTCAGCACCTCCGACAGGCGCTCGGGTTTGGGCGCATCTATGGAAAGGGCCCGGCCATCGGGCCCCCAGGAGGGAGCGACTGTCATCACGTTTACCCAAAGGCACGCCACGGCGGCCTGATGGACCCCTCCGGGATGCCAACCGCGCCATTCGCGATTGCCTGTATCACCCCGCGCCCTCACATGAGCATGACGCGCGCGCCGCGCAAGCGGCTCCGCGCGGCCCAAGCAAGGAATTGCCCACGCCCGCACGCCGATTGCCTCTTTCCAATCCCAACCCGCCCGCCTAGCGTCCGCGCATCATGAGCGCCATTCACGACAGCCGCTATTCCTGGTTCCGCCTCTGCATCACCCTGCTGATCGCGATGGTGGCCAATGTCGGCATCTGGGCCATCGTGCTGGTGCTGCCCTCGGTCGAGGCCGAGTTCAACGCCACCCGCGCCGATGCCTCGCTTGCCTATACCACCACGATGATCGGCTTCGCCCTCGGCAACCTCCTGATCGGCCGCATCGTCGACCGCTTCGGCGTCACGCTCGCCCTGACCGGCGCCTCCCTGCTCTCCGCCGCCGCCTACCTGCTGTCCATGCTCGCCCCCACCATGGGCCTGCTCTGGATCACCCACCTGCTGCTCGGCCTCGGCACCGCAGTCGGCTTCGGCCCCCTGATGGCCGACATCTCGCACTGGTTCCTGCGCCGCCGCGGCATCGCCGTCGCGCTGGTCGCCAGCGGCAACTACATCTCGGGCGGCATCTGGCCCAGCCTGCTGACGCCCATGCTGGTCGAGGGCAACTGGCGCGACGTCTACCTGCTGCTTGCCGTCGTGACGGTCTGCACCGTGATCCCCCTCGCCCTGCTGCTGCGCCGCCGCCTGCCGGAAGAGGCGCATGGCGCCGCCCAGGCCGCCTCCGACCTCAAGGCGCTCAGCGCCGGCTTCTCGCCCCGCGCCCTGCAATGGCTGCTCGGCTTCGCCGGCATCGGCTGCTGCATCGCCATGTCGATGCCCCAGGTCCACATCGTCGCCTATTGCATCGGCCTCGGCTACGGCCCCGCCGTCGGCGCCGACCTCCTGTCGCTGATGCTGCTCGGCGGCGCCGCCAGCCGCATCGTCTTCGGCCTCGTCGCCGACCGCCTGGGGGGCGTGATGACCGTGCTGGTCGGAGCGATCCTCCAGGCCCTCGCCCTCGCCCTCTACCTGCCCTGGGACGCGATGGTGCCCCTCTACGTCATCAGCCTCGTCTTCGGTCTCTCTCAGGGAGGCATCGTCCCCAGCTACGCCCTGATCGTGCGCGAATACATGCCCGCCCGCGAGGCCGGAGCCCGCGTCGGCTTTGTCCTGATGATGACCGTGCTCGGCATGGCCATCGGCGGCTGGATGTCCGGCTGGATCTACGACCTCTCCGGCAGCTACCACATGGCCTTCCTGAACGGCGTGCTCTGGAACGGGCTGACGATTGCGGTGATGCTGGTGCTGCTGGCGCGCTCGAGGCCGAGGGGGGCGCGGGTGGTGGTGGTTTAGGGGGGCGGACAAAGCCGCAGTTCTCTGCGCCTAGTCGCCTTCAGCCGCATCTTCGCGGTCTTGCGGAAAGAAGGGCACGAAACGGAATTAATGTGCGCATGGCAACCCGAGAGCTGCTAATCGGCGAATTGGATGCAGATGCTATAAGTTTTTTACCGCCCAAATCAGTGCTTCCTGTCGGTCTGCGGCGCCGATTTTTCTATATGCCTCTTGCAGCCTCTTCTTCACGGCAGCCTCGGTGGTGCCAAGTCGAACTGCGACTTCTATGTTCGTTCGCCGTGGAGCAAGGCCGGCGAGGGCCTCCGCCTGCCTGTAAGTCAAGCCGTTTGGGAGCGTCGGCTTTGTGCCACGCCCGATTATTGTCTGAGACTTTTGCTCCATGATTAGACGTGCGCTTTCGGAAAGTTGCTGCATCTGCGGGCTCTTAGGAAACTGGTTCGCCATGCCGATTAAGCCTTGAAGGTATGACAGTTCACGCCTTGTCATCCGAGATGAAAGGCTCAGTCTATGAAGCGTTGCACGTGCACGTTTTCGCCAGACCCGCGTAGGTTGGGGTTTTTCGTTAATCACCACTCCTGTCACTTCCATCCGCCCTTCAAAGCCCGAAAAACGGGTCTTTTCAGGCTTCAATTCAAATCCTGCAACCTGCACCGCGCTCTCAACCAAATTGAGGAACTCACTTTCGATCCGTGACTGAGAACTGAACGTTAGATCATCAGCATACCGCGAATATCGGTGACCTGCCGCATCGGCTAGGTTTGACAACTCAATGTCCAGTTCCCGCAAGACGAGGTTTGCGATAGCTGGGCTGGTTGGTGCTCCCTGGGGCACATGACCGTCGAGACAACATAGTTCTGAAAGCATGTTCGCGACGTCGTCTTGGTAGCCGAGCGACCGAAAGATAGTGCGAACCTGGTCTAGTTTGATTGAAGGAAAAAACTGCCGAATATCAACGTTGAGAACGTGCTTCGCGCCGAGATGATACTCAGCGTTTTGAACAGCGCTGCGCCCAGCCACAAAGCCGAAGACGTTCGCAGCGATCTCTGCGTGGCTCAGGATGTTGTCCAAAATCCACCACTGGATAACCTTGAGGTAGGTCCGTGGCGTATCAATTTCGCGTTTGGAGCCGTCCTTCTTCTTCAGGAGGAAAGAACGATAATGTTTCTTGGGAAGATGTCGGATTGAGAAGATCGTTTTAGGGCTGATCCCGAGAAACAGCGGCAGTGCACCCATGGTGGGTATAGGCGGCAGACCTAGGTCACGGAAACGAGTGGCTTGCTCGTCAGGAAAACCATCTGGTTCCGCTCGAAGGATCTCCTCCAGGTGCAAAAAGTCTTTGGGGAAGTAATATGAGCGAGTTGGCATCTACAGCAACTTCCAGTCTCTGAAGTGAAGACTGCCTTGAGCGCGCGGCCTGAGTCCAAGAGGCATTTTGGCCGAGACCTTGGGCAAAATGCCTCTTGGACTCAGGCCGCGAGCCTCTTCAAACCGAACCTGAACAACGGCTCGCCGAAGCAGCGAGCAAGCTGAACGCGATACCAACTCGCTCTTCACTTGTACCTCCTACGCTGTTCCTTCATCAAGAAGAATCGCCGGTTGTCGATGGAGTGTTCAAGGCCTTCTCGCCGCACCAGATGTCGAGCCTTTGCGGCTGTAAAGTAGACCCCACGACGGACTTGGATGACCAAGCCACGTTCGCGCGCAGCTTCATGCGCCGTTCGAAGGTGGCCGCCTTCCAACAGCAATTCGGCGTAGTCGGGATTGAGTAACTGTCGGGCGCTAGCCTCAATATCCTGAATCCGAGCTGGCTGAATAACGGCCAAAATCGAGAAATAGGCAAAAAGTGGATCGATTTTTCTCATGGTGCCAGCAGCTTGTTCTCTGCGACTCTATGGCCTTGATCGACAACAAACTTCTCAACCGATTCCCAGCACATGTCATGGTCATCATAGTCGATGAACAGCGCCAGAGCACCTTTCAGTTGTGCTGCGGGAATAGGCCCTGTGTTCAGGTAGTTCGGGTCATCTGCTTGGTGCTTTTTATCAATTATGATCAGCATTTTACGACAGACATCACTATGGAGCGAGAATGCGCCCAGTTCTAAAAAGGAGCCAGGACTGCTTGGGAGCATCACAATAGCATCGGCTGAATTTTTTGCGTGTAGCAGTTCAGCGCTTGCCGCGTTGTTACGTGGCCCAAGTAGCGGATTGGCTGCGCTGATAAGATTCTTGTATTCCCCCATGGTCACAACCCAACTAAGCTCCGAAAGCCGATGATACAGTGCAAATCTTAGGCGCTTGGCTTTGTTCTTTTCGCCACGGCCCGGTTTCTTACCCGTTGTCTCAATGTATGGTCCGGCGAGGAATACTTTGAATTGCAGACCAGCAGCCGTCGCCGCATTCTGAAACGCTTCCTGGTCCAAAATCATGAGCGTGCGCGCAGGTGGCTTGTTCACAGTCACGCTTCGTCTCTCCATTGGCTAACTGGGCAGGTTTAGCCTATGTCATCCAGTCAAAACAAGAGATCGTGCGCGGCTATCAATGGTTGCCCATTGGATGGTTGCACGCTGTACTCCGCATCAGCGACGTCGCAAGACCAAGAAAGCTTTGCGACCAGTACGAGTGGCAGGTTCGGCGACGCCGCGCCACAACAATTGGCGGATGGGGACTGGGGGCTTCGGTCCGATAGGCGCGCAGCGAGTTTTCTGCACGTGCAAAATGCTGGGGGAGATATACGGTAAAGCGAACTCAAAGCGGTGAGCGTGCTCATAGCTGTGCACTGCACTGGCACGCCCGAGACACCCCCAAAAACCCGGGAAAAAAACCCTTTCCCAGATCGTCTTTCGGCGATAAAGACGCAAAATCAATACCTTGACCCCCCGTCCCAGCTAGGACACCTCTAAATCCCCACTCCCGAGGTGCTTCTCCCCCCTCTCCCGGGCCAGTTTCATCTGCCGGGTCCGCTCCCGGAACCGGGCCTTGTCGGCCTCGCTGGTCTCCCCGAAACAGCGATGACAGGACACCCCCGGCTCATACTCCGCCCGTTCCATGTCCGCCGCCTCCAGCGGCCGCCGGCAGCCGTGGCAGAGCCCCAGCCCCCCCGGCCGCAGCCCGTGCCCCACGCTGACCCGCCCGTCGAAGACGAAACACTCCCCCCGCCAGGTGCTATCGCTTTCGGGCACCTCCTCCAGATACTTCAGGATGCCGCCCTTGAGGTGGAATACCTCCTCCACCCCCTCACCCAGCAGGAAGTTCGTCGACTTCTCGCACCGTATCCCCCCGGTGCAGAACATCGCGATCCGCTTGCCCCTGAAACGATCCCGGTTCGCCGCCCACCAGGCCGGAAACTCGCGGAACGACCGCGTCCCCGGATCGACCGCCCCGTCGAAGGAGCCGATCGCCACCTCGTAATCGTTCCGCGTGTCGATCACCGCCACGTCGGGCTGCCCGATCAGGGCGTTCCAGTCCCGCGGCGCCACGTAATGCCCCGCCCGCGCCTTCGGGTCGACCTCGGGCCGCCCCATCGTCACGATCTCGCGCTTGAGCCGCACCTTCAGCTTGCCGAACGGCTGCGCCTCCGCCTCCGCTTCCTTCCACTCCAGGTCCGCACAGCCCGGCAGCCCCCGCAGATGCGCCAGCACCGCGTCGATCCCTTCGCGCGGGCCCGCCACCGTGCCGTTCACGCCCTCGCGCGCCAGCAGCAGGGTGCCTTTCACGCCGCCTGCACGGCAGACCTCGACCAGCGGCCCCTTCAGCGCGGCGGGGTCGTCGAAACGGATGAAATGATAAAGCGCGCAGACGGTCAGCATCCGCGATCCTCTAGGCCGTGCGGCCCGGTCCCGCAACCCCGCCGATTGACGCGCAGGCCCGCCCCGCCTACCCATGAGAGCGAAGGAGACCGCCATGCCCCGCGCCCTGATCGTGATCGACGTCCAGAACGACTTCTGCCCCGGCGGCGCGCTGGCGGTGCCGGACGGCGACGCCGTGGTCGCGCCGATCAACGCGATGATGGATGGCTTCGACGCGGTGATCCTGACGCAGGACTGGCACCCGGCGGGGCATTCGTCCTTTGCCTCGACCCATGGCGCGGCGGCCTACAGCCTGACCACGATGCCCTACGGCGAGCAGGTGCTCTGGCCCGACCACTGCATCCAGGGCAGCCCCGGCGCGGCCTTCCACCCCGCCCTGCGCACCGACGGCGACCTGATCCTGCGCAAGGGGTTCCGCCCTGGCATCGACAGCTACTCGGCCTTCTTCGAGAACGACCGCACGACCCCCACCGGGCTTGACGGCTACCTGCGCACGCGCGGGCTGAGTGACCTGGTCCTGGTGGGTCTCGCCACTGACTTCTGCGTCAATTACTCCGCGCTTGACGCCGCCCGGCTTGGCTATCGTGTCAGCCTCGCGCTGACCGCCTGCCGCGGCATCGACCTGGATGGATCGCTTGCCGCGGCCGAGACTGCGATGCGCGACGCCGGGGTGCAGTTCGTCTAGGTCTTTCTTAACCGTCGGGGCGCTATGAGGGGCGACCAGACCCTCAGACCCGGACCCCGGATGCCGGACGACATTTCCAAAGACCTCCTTCGCGCCCAGGCGCCGGATACCTCGCCCTCTCATTTGTTGGAGCGATACACGCGTGGTCGCGTCGCGCACTTCCCCGGTCGGCAGGTGCTGACACTTGTCGGCGGCGGGATGCTGGCAATTGTCGAGGGGCCGTGGGTCGGCGCGGTTGCGGTCGCGGTCGCGCTTTTTGGCGAAGCAATCGATTGCCTGTTCCTGTCGCGGGTTCCGGACCTCTTGGCCAGGGGCAAGTCCTTTCTGGTATTGTCGGCGGTGGCGACTCTGACGGCGGCCATCCAGGCGCTAACCATCGGCTTCTGCGTCATGTTGGCCTGGCGCGCAGACGACGGCCACGCGCCTTTCTTTGCCCTTGCATTCCTTTTCGGTGCGGCGGTCAACGCCGGCATTGTCCTGACATTCCATCCCGGTTCGGCCATCGCCCGTCTTGCGGTGCATCTAATGACACTGATCGCAGGATTCATCTCTTTCACGGCGCCCGACGACGACGGGCCGACCGAATTGATGATGAACGCGGCAGGCGCAGTCGTCCTGGTCTTCATCGTGATCGCCCTCGTTCGTTTCGCCGTGGACAGCAACCGCAGAAACAGGCGTCACCTTGCCGATATGGCCGAGCAGCGCCGATTGCTGCAAGCGACCAACCGCCGGCTGCAACGCAGCCAGAAGGAAGCGCAGCAACTGGCGCTAGCGGCGCGCCATGCCAACGACGGCGTCGTCCTGATGGACTCCGGCGGGCGGATCACCTGGGTGAACGACGCGTTCACCCGGATCACCGGCTATTCGCCTTTCGAGGCGGTCGGGCACCTGCCCGGCGAGTTGTTGAACGGGCCGGAAACAGACCCTGCCACCGTCGCATCCATCCGCAACGCGGCGCGAACCTGCCAGCCGTTCAGGGGAGAAATCCGCAACCGGATCCGCGACGGTACCTATGTCTGGATCGAGACCAACCAGGTGCCGGTCGTGGACGAGAATGGCCAGGTCGACGTGGTGGTCGCCATCGAAAGGGACGTGACCGAAGCCAGGCGCGCGGCCGCCGAACTGGCCGGCGCCCGGGACCGCGCAGAGGCGGGCGCGCGGGCCAAGGCCGAATTCCTCGCAAACATGAGCCATGAGATCCGCACGCCCATGAACGGCGTCATCGGCATGTCGGACCTCTTGTGCGACACAAGCCTGACCGACGACCAGAGGCTGTATGCCGATACCATCCGCAGCTCTGCCCAGTCTCTGCTCGCCCTGATCAACGACATCCTCGACCTGTCCAAGCTCGATGCCGGCAAGATGGCGATCAACCCGGTGGACTTCGATCTGCACGCCTGCCTGCGAAGCGTCGTCGCGATGTTCCGCACCCAGTCGGAAAGCAAGGGACTGGGGCTGAACCTAGACATCGCCGAAGGCGTCCCTGCGCGGGTGAAGGCCGACGACACGCGGCTGCGGCAGATCCTTGTGAACCTGATCGGCAATGCGGTGAAGTTCACGGCAGAGGGGAGGGTCTGCGTCGAGGTCACAATGGCGGACGGGCCGGACTTGCAGCGGCTGCGGATCGCCGTCCGGGACACGGGAATCGGAATCCAGCCCCACAATTTGGACACCATCTTCGAGCGGTTCAGCCAGGCAGAGGCGGGCACACGGCGGCGGTTCGGCGGCACCGGACTTGGCCTGACCATCTCGCAGATGCTGGCCGACGGGATGGGAGGTGCCATCACGGCGGAATCGGCCCTGGGGGAGGGGGCCTGTTTCACGCTGCTTCTGCCGTTCAAGGTGGCGGGCGACAAGGCGGTGCCAGAGGCCGACACCGATCACGTTGCCACGCGGAAGACGCTGGCAGGGCGCAGGGTTCTCGTCGCCGAAGACAACCGTGTCAACCGGCTGATCGTCGAGCGATACCTGCGTGACCTTCCGGTGGCGCTGCATTTTGCGCAGGACGGACGTGAGGCGGTCGAACGCGCATCCAACATCCTTCCGGACCTGATCCTGATGGACATGTCCATGCCCGTGATGAACGGGATCGAGGCGGCGCGTGCCATCCGCCAACTGGACATCCCGCAGCCGGCGATTGTCGCCCTGACGGCAAACGCCTTCGACAGCGACCGCGAAGCCTGCCTTGCGGCGGGCATGGACGGCTTCCTCAGCAAGCCGGTGCGCAAGGCCGACCTGATCGCGGCCGTCGCGGACTACGCCGGGCGAAGATGTCTCCAGCCAGCGCCTTGATTTCGCTTGGATGCGGGGCGCGGTCGTGTAACCTGACCGGCGGACCCCTGACCGGCGAGGCGAACCCTTGGACATTGCGACGCGCGTCTATAACCACAAGTGGAAGATCGACCCGATCGTGCGCTCGCTGATCGACACCGACTTCTACAAGCTGCTGATGTGCCAGTCG
>JAGRMS010000294.1 GCA_020441135.1 Pseudooceanicola sp. | reverse complement strand
TCGAGGATGTAGAACTTGTTGATCCAGGGCGGAAAGATCACGATCGGCGTCTCGTGTACCTTTTCAGTCTGCGCCTCGTACTGGATCAGCTCGATCATCCGGTTGCGATAGACCACCTGCCCCTTCGACGTGGCGATGTTCTTGCCCAGCTCGAAGGCCGTCTCGTCCGCCAGCCGTACCACCAGCTCGCCGTCGTTGGCCTCGAGATCGCGCACCAGGTTCTCGAGCCCCGCCACCAGCGACTGCCCCTCGGTCGACACCGCCTTTTCCAGCGCGTCGGGGTTGGTCGCCAGGAAATTGGTCGGCGCCATCAGGTCGACGATCTGGCGCGCGAAATAGGCCAGCCGCTTCTTCTCCTTCGCATCCATGTCCTCGGCCGCCTCGACCGCGTCCTGGATCGCCTTCGCGTTGATCTGGTACTGCTGCTTGATGAAGTTGAAATAGGGATGCGTGTCCCAGAGCGGGTTGCGGAAGCGCGCGTCCTTCGGCCCCGGATCCTCGGGCGCCTGCAACGCGGCCCCCTTCAGCATCGCCTGCTGCGCCTCGGCGAAATGGGTCACGGTCTTGCCCCAGTAGGCCACCTGCTGCTCGATGATGCGGGCCGGGTTGTTGATCGCCTCGTGCCAGTAGGCCGCCGCCGCCTGGGCGAAGAGTTGTTGATTCGGCCCGTCCAGGGCCGGGTTGTGGCCGCTCTTGTGCGCCATCACGTCCACAAGCCGCCGCGACAATTCCTCGACCCGGCCAAGATTGGCTGTCAGACGTTCGATATGTTCGGAAGAGATTGCCGGACCCGGATCGTCGCTTGTTGCCATCTTAACAATTCCCCCCTAGATATGCTGCTACGCAGAATACCGTCGTGGCTTTCGGGAGGTAACGCGACGAAACGTCCGGTCCGCAGGCTCGTCCGGCGCACCGCGGCACATCGCAGGAGACCCCGAATGCATCTGATGTCATCCTATGACCTGATGGAGACCATCCGCAACACAAACCAGTGGATGGGCGCTTCGGCCAAGGCCTTGGCTTCTTACCCCGCCCTCAGCATGGTGCCGCATCCGGCGGTGCGCTGGATGGCGGCCTGGGGCGAGGTGACGGAACGCACCTTCATGCGGATGATCGCCAAGCCGGACTGGGGCATCCACACCTTCAGCCACGAAAGCGGCCGGGATCACCTGGTCGAGGTCGATACCGTGCTGGAACGCGACTTCGGCAACCTGATCCACTTCCGCGTGGTCGGCCGCCCGGTGCAGCCGCGCCGCGTGCTGCTGGTCGCGCCGATGTCGGGCCACTACGCGACGCTGCTGCGCTCGACGGTCAAGAGCCTGCTGGTCAACTGCGAGGTCTACATCACCGATTGGCACAACGCCCGCGACATCCCCGTCAGCGCGGGCAAGTTCGACGTCGAGGACTACACCCAGTATCTCGTCACCTTCATGCGCGAGCTTGGCCCCGAAACCCACGTCATCGCCGTCTGCCAGCCCGCGCCGCTGACCCTCGCCGCCACCGCCTACCTGGCCGAGGAAGACCCGGCCGCCCAGCCCCGCTCGCTGACCCTGATCGGCGGCCCGGTGGACCCGGACGCCACCCCGACCGAGGTGACGGACTTCGGCCGCCGCGTGACGATGGGCCAATTGGAACGCTCCATGATCCAGCGCGTCGGGGTCAATTACAAGGGCGTCGGGCGCAAGGTCTACCCGGGCCTGCTGCAACTCGCCTCGTTCATGTCGATGAACGCCGATCGCCACTCGACCGCCTTCAACGAACAGATCCTGCGCGCCGCCCGGGGCGAGGCGGCAGACCACGATGCCCACAACCGCTTCTACGACGAATACCTTGCCGTGATGGACATGACGGCGGAGTTCTACCTCTCCACCGTCGAACGCGTCTTCAAGAACCGCGAGATCGCGCGCAACGCCTTCAGCGTGGCAGGCAAGCCCGTGGATATCGGCAAGATCACCAATGTCGCGGTGATGACGGTCGAAGGCGCCAAGGACGACATCTCGGCCCCCGGCCAGTGCATCGCCGCGCTGAAGCTTTGCACCGGGCTGGACGACAGCCGCAAGGCCAGCCACCTGGAACCGGGTGCAGGCCATTACGGCATCTTCGCCGGCAAGTCCTGGCGCGACAACATCCGTCCGCTGGTGCTGAAGTTCATCGACGCCAACAGCGGCAAGTCGAAACCCAAACCCGTCGCCCGCCCCCGCACCGCCGCACGCTGAAATCGCGCATGCCGCGCGATGGCCTCCGGCGGGAGTATTTATGAAGAAAAGAAGCCAGGGGCGCCGCGCTCCTGGCTTCTTCTCTTTGACAAATATCTCCGGGGGGAGTCGCCCGGCACGGGCGGCGGGGGGGCGCCATTGGAGCGCCATTGGTCCGAGCGACAATGGCGACGCCCCCCTCTTCCTTACCCGAACGCGATGCCCACGCTACCGAACCCGCCGAAATCCGCCTCGATCCGGCAGCCGGGCGGCGCTTCGATGGGGCGGATGAAGGAACCCGACAGCACCACGTCCCCCGCCTCGATCCGCTGGCCGTACAACGCCATGCGCTGTGCAAGCCACAGCACCGAGGTCACCGGATCATTCAGCACGCCGGCACCCAGCCCCGTCTCCTCGACCACCCCGTCGCGCGTCACCACCGCCCCGACCCAGCGCAGGTCGAAGGCGTCGATGGCGTGGCGCTGCGCCCCCAGCACGATCCCCGCGTTGGCGGCATTGTCGGAAATGGTGTCGGTGATGATCCGTGCCTTGCCCGTCGCCGGATCGGCGCGCAGAATCCGCGTATCGAGGATTTCCAGCGAGGGCGCGACGCTCTCCGTCGCCGCGATGACCGCCTCGCGGCTCTCCCCGCCGGACAGCGGGGCCTTCATGACAAAGGCGATCTCGGCCTCGACGCGCGGCTGGATGAACCGGCCCTTCGGCACCAAAGCGCCGTTGTCGAAAACCATGTCGTCCAGCAGCACGCCGCTGTCCGGCGTGTCGATCTTCAGCGCGTCCTGCACGGCGCGGCTGGTCAGGCCGATCTTCCAGCCGATCCGTTTGCGCCCCGCCTGCATCTTCCGCGCCAC
>JAGRMS010000293.1 GCA_020441135.1 Pseudooceanicola sp. | reverse complement strand
TACGCCAACTGGACCACGCATCCGAACAACCCGATGTCGCGGGCGGCGGAATAGACAGAAGCAGGAGTAGGGCCGGGCGCCTTGGCGCCCGCGCTCCGAAGCGGACCTAGCTGCGCAGGGCGCCGATCAGCTGCACCATCGCGTCCAGCGGCACGTAGCCGCGCACAAGCTGGTCGCCGAAGACGAAGCCCGGCGTGCCGTTGATCTGCAGCGCCTGCGCCAGCGCCATGTTGGCGTTCAACTCGTCATTGACCTCGGGCGCGGACATCGCCGCCATCACCGTTTCCACGTCCAGGCCCTGGGTCTGCGCCAGATGGCGCAGCGCGGTCTCGCTGACCTCGGCCCGCATCGTCATCAGCGCGTTGTGCACAGCCTCATAGGCGGCGTCGCCAGCGGTGTTGCGCACCGCGATGGCGAAGCGCGAAGCCATCACCGACTGGTCGCCGAGGATCGGGAATTCCTTGACGATATAGCGGATGTTGCCGTCGGCCCTCAGAAGTTCGTCCACCTCGGGGAAGGCCTTGCGGCAGTAGCCGCAGCGGTAGTCCATGAACTCGACAAGGGTCACGTCGCCCTGGGGATTGCCGCCCACCCAGGAACGGCCATCCTCGAACAAGGCATCGGCATTGTCCGACACCAGCGTCTTGTCGGCGCTGACCTGCTGCTCCTGCTGGCGGTTCTGCAGGACGTCGATCGCCTCCATCAGAACTTCCGGGTTCTCAAGCAGATAGGCGCGGACCTCGGCCCGGAACGCCTCGCGCTCGGCATCGGTCATCTGGGCCAGGTCGAAAGCCGGGGCCGGGCTGGCGAGAAGCGCCACCAGCGGTGCTGCAAGCGTCCAGCCGGGCAGGCTGAATTGGCGCAGGGCACGGAACATCGGGCACTCCTTCATCTGACCCCTTCACGGCGCCGGGCGCTTGACCTTGCCCGACGAACCCGGCAGGCCGGGCGGCGGCAGAATGGAGCGTGCGGGTGCGGAACTCAAGGCGGGGTGATGTCGATCCCTTCATCGTGATGGATGTGATGCAGGCGGCCGAACGGGCCGAGGCCGCGGGGCGGCATATCATCCATATGGAGGTCGGCCAGCCCGGCACGCCGGCCCCGGCGGGCGCGCGCGCGGCGGTGGCGCGGGCGATAGAGTCCGGGGCGCTGGGCTATACCACAGCGCTGGGCCTGCCGGCGCTGCGGGCCCGGATCGCCCGGCACTACAGCGACCGCCACGGGGTCGAGATCGACTCCGGCCGCATCATCGTCACCGCCGGGTCGTCGGCGGCCTTCCTGCTGGCCTTCACCGCGCTCTTCGACGCGGGCGAGAAGGTGGGGCTGGGGCTGCCGGGCTACCCGTCGTACCGCCATATCCTGAAGGGGCTGAGCCTTGAGCCGGTGGGGATCGAGACCCGCGCCGAGGACCGTTACCAGCCGGTGCCCGAACTGCTGCCCGAGGGACTCGCGGGCCTGATCGTCGCCTCGCCCGCCAACCCTTCGGGCACGATGCTGGATGTCGGCGCGCTCTCGGCGCTGATCCGCTGGGCCGAGGCGAACGGCACCGCCTTCATCTCGGACGAGATCTATCACGGCATCGACTACGGTTTCCGCCCGGTCTCGGCGCTCGAGATCAGCGACGACGCCTGGGTGGTCAATTCCTTCTCGAAATACTGGTCGATGACCGGCTGGCGGCTGGGCTGGCTGGTGGTTCCCGAGGCGCAGGTGCGGCAGGTCGAGCGGCTGGCGCAGAACTTCTTCATCTGCGCGCCGCATGTCTCGCAGGTGGCGGCGCTTGCCGCGATGGATTGCGACGAGGAACTGCAACGCAATGTCGCGACCTACGCCGCGAACCGCGAGCTACTGTTGCGGCGGCTGCCCGAGATGGGGATCAGCCGCATCGCGCCGCCCGACGGGGCGTTCTACATCTATGCCGATGTCTCCGGGTTCACCTCGGACTCGCGGGCGATGTCGGCGGATATTCTGGAGCGCGCCGGGGTAGCGGTGACGCCGGGGCTCGATTTCGATCCGGGCCGGGGTGCCAGGTTCCTGCGGTTCTCCTACGCCGCCGGTGCGGCCGATCTGGCCGAGGGGATGGACCGGCTCGAAGCCTATCTGCGCAAGGGCTGAGGGCGGCGCCAAAACGAACGGCGGCCGCCGCTATTCGTGGGTGGTCACGAAGAAATAGACCCACTCGCCCTTGAAGTCCGGGTTCGCCGCCCGCGCCTCGGCGACGCGCTGGCGCAGGAACTGGAAATACGGCCCGGCGGGCTCGGCCAGCGGCCGCAGCCCGTCGTAAAGCTCGACCGACGAGGCGAAGGCCACCGCGATCTCCTGCCCGTATGGCGGGCCGACGACCAGCTTGAGGCCATTATCGCGCATCGCCCTTGCGCCGATGGTCTGGATTTCTCCTGGCCGCGCCAGGCGCAGCGGCGCGAATTCGTTGGGTTCGAGGTGCAGCACGTTGCCGGCGGCATCGAAATAGTCGAGATAGACATGGGCGGCGTAGTCGGGGGCGGTCATTTCCAGCGAGAGCAGATCGCCCCCCGCGAACCGGAACACGCGGGCATGCGCCTTGCGCCCGATCAGCAGCGGGTTGGTGATCTGGTCGGT
>JAGRMS010000292.1 GCA_020441135.1 Pseudooceanicola sp. | reverse complement strand
ACCTGCGGCCCCTTCACCTGCACCAGCCCCGCCTCGCCCGGCGCGCAGACCGAGGAATCCCCCAGCCGCACGATCCGCGTCTGCGAAAACGGCGCGCGAAAGCCGACGCTGCCCGCCAGCGGTTCGCCGCGCCCCGGATTGAATGCTATCGCGGCGGCGGTTTCGGTCATCCCGTAGGTCTCGAACAGGCGGATCCCCGTCTTCGCCATGAACCGCGCGCCCACCGCAGGCGGCAGGATCGCCCCGCCCGTCGCCGCAAGCCGGATGCGCGCGGTGTCGAAGCCTTCGGGGAAACTGTCCGTCATCGCCGCGATGGAGGTCGGCACGCCGCTGATGACCGTCGGCTCCAGCACCCGCACGAAGTCCCAGTACCGCTCGATCACGCTGCGGGGCCGCAGCGCATAGGGCGAGGGCACCACCATGTGCCCCCCCGCCGCCAGCATCGACAGCCCGGCGGACATGGTGCCGCCGACGTGGAAGAAGGGAAACCCGTTGATGATCGTGTCGCGCTCGTCGAACCCGTAGACCTGCGCAAAGCCAAAGGCCGCGTGGATCTGGTTGCCATGGGTCAGCTGCACCAGCTTGGGACGCCCCGTGGTGCCCCCGGTGTGGAACATCGCGCAGACGGTATCGCGGTCCTGCGTCTCGAACGTCAGGGCATCGCCGGAATGCCCGTCCAGCGCCTCCGACAACGCCGTGAATCCCGCCCGCCCGCCGGTGTCGTCGCCGATCACCAGCACGTGTCGCAGCGTCGGCACATCCGCCAGCATCCCCTCGGCGGCGGTCCAGCAGGCTTCGTCCAGGTGCCGCGCGGGCACGATCAGCACCATCGCCCCGCTGGCATTCAGCAGGTCGACGATGGTGTCGCGCTTGAGCAGGTAGTTGATCGAGCTCGCGATCCCCGCCACCTGCGCCCCCAGCAGCAGCGGCGGAAACGGCGGCAGCGTCGGCGCCAGGAACGCCGCCACGCCCTTGCCCGGGCGCATGCCCAGCGCATGGAACATGTTCGCCGCCCGCGTGACCTCACCCAGCAGCTCCGCATGGGTCCAGCGCACGCCCGCGTCCGCAGGATCGGCGTTCAGCACCGTCAGCGCGGGCTGGCCGCCCACCGTCGCGGCGGTCGCCCGGAACAGGTCCAGCAGGTTGCGCGCCGGGACCACCTCGTCGTAGGCCATTGCCTCGATGGCATGGATATCCGCGATGGTGCGCACCTCGCGCACCGGCCGTGTCGTCCGCATCATCAGTGAACCGCCGCATACATGATGGTTTCCTCGTCGGTCTTCTGGCCGTCGAACTCTTCCACGATCCGGCCCTGTCGGCAGATCAGGATGCGGTCGGACAGCTGCAATATCTCGGGAAGGTAAGAGGAAATCACCAGCACCGCCACGCCTTCATCCGCCAGCTGGTTGATCAGCTTGTGGATCTCGGCAATCGCCCCCACGTCGACGCCACGCGTCGGCTCGTCGAAGATCACCAGCCGGGGTTTCTGCACCAGCGCCTTGGCCACCACCACCTTCTGTTGGTTGCCACCCGACAGCTCGATCACCCGCGCGTCGGTGTTGATCGCCTTGACGTTCAGCGCCTGCGTCCACTGGCCCGCGATCTGCTTCATCTCGCCCATGCTGACGAGGCTGGACTTCACCCGCCCCCCCGCCATCGCGCCGATGAAGATGTTCTCGGCAATCGTCATCGTCTCGAAGAAGCCTTCCAGCTTGCGGTCCTCGGTCACGTAGATGATCCCGTCCTGCACCGCCGGGCGTGGCACGCGATAGCGCACCGGGCGGCCGTCCAGCCGGACTTGTCCGCCGTGGAAGAAGTCGCGCTTCAGCACGCCCGCCACCACCTTGGCCGCCTCGGTGCGCCCCGACCCGATCAGCCCGAACACGCCGGTAATCTGCCCCGCGAAAACCGAGAACGAGGTGTTGCGCACCATGTTCCCCATCGACAGGTTCTGCACGCTCAGCACCTTGGCGCCCGCTGGCCGCACCTGCCTGTCCTGCTTGCCGTACAACTCATCCGACAGCGACCGCCCTACCATCGCCCGCACGATCTTCTCGCGGTCGAAGTTGGCGGTCGCATCGGTGATGACATGCTCGCCATCCCGCATCACCGTGATCCGGTCCGAGATCTGCAACGCCTCTTCCAGCGCGTGGCTGATGAAGATGATCGATACGCCGCGCTTCTTCAGCCGCTCCACCAGCGAGAAGAACTGGTGTTTCTCCTCTGGCGTCAGCGTCGCGGTCGGCTCGTCGAAGATGATCGCGCGGGCGTTGTGGTGGACGGCGCGGGCGATCTCGACCATCTGTTTCTGCCCTGCGCCCAGCGCCCCGACCAGCGCGGTCGGATCGACGTGGAAGTTCAGCGATTGCAGGAATTGCTGCCCGGCGATGTAGATGCCCCGCAGCCGGTGAAACGGCTTGTCGTCCATCAGGTAGAGGTTCTGCGCCACGGTCAGCGACGGCACCAGGCTGGTCTCCTGATAGACCATCGCGATGCCCGCCTTCAGCGCCTCCGACGGGGTGGCGAAGCTGACCGGCTTGCCGTCCAGCCAGACCTCGCCCGCGCTGGGGCTGACGACGCCCGCCAGCATCTTGGTCAGCGTCGACTTGCCCGCGCCGTTCTCGCCCACCAGCGCGTGGACCTCGCCCTGCTCCAGCGTGAAACTCACGTCCTTCACCGCGTAGACGCCGCGATAGTCCTTCGATCCGTTGCGAAGCTCCAGCAGCGCCGTCATCGCCTGTCCTCCACCGCGACCACCACCCCGTCGCCCTTCGCCGCCGCCCAGACCTGGCCGCCGTGCCGCACCACCGAGGTGACGCCATGCGCCACGCCATCCGCCCGGCTGTGCAGGCTGGCGACCGGCTGAAAGCGCGCATCCAGCCGCACGCAGAACCCCGACGACAGCGTCGGCGCCCAGGGCTTCAGCATCCCCAGCTGCTTGACGCTGCCGCCCTGCAACGGCTCGTAGAAACTGCGCCCTGCCCGCAGCGTCGGCGCGATCCAGTAGGGGCGCGGCACCTCGGCCACCATGCGCCTGCGGTAGGCCGGTTCGCGCAGCACGAACTCCACCAGTTGGCTACGCGGAGCGAAGACCGCCAGCCAATAGCCGTCGCCCGCCGGAACGATGCGCCCGGGATAGCCCGGCAGGTCGGAATGCACCGGCACCGGCGTGGCGTCGTCCAGGCGCACAAGGCGATGTTTCCAGGCCTCTGACACAACCAGATGACTGCCCTCGGCCACGATCCCCGCAGGCCAGCCGAGGCCCTTCGCGATCCGCTCGGGCTTGCCGCCGTCGAGGTCGATCCGCCAGACCTCGCCCGTCGCGCGGCGCTCCATCAGGTCTTTCTGCCAGTCCCCGGCTGCGTGCTCCGTCGAGCCGTTGCAGAGGAACAGGGTGTTGCCCGACACCGCCATCGCGGTGATGCAGCGCAGCCTGGTGTCGAACACGGCCCCGGCCCGCGGGCCGGTCTCGACCATCACCCGGCCGTCCTCCAGCGCCACGGCGAGTCCGCCCGCGCACTCGGCAAGGCAGGCGATACCGCCGTCGACCCGCCGAACCTCGCGCCGTTGCGCGCCGTCCCACTCCGCCAGCGCCGCCCCGGCGGCCGCGTAAAGCCGCCCATCCACCGAGGCCAGGCAATCCACCCCAGGCATCGCGAACCGCGTCGCCGCCTCGTCAAGCGCCCGGTTCGCCCGCAGCGCCCCGTCCAGCGGCGGCACCGTCACCGCCGCCTCGCCACGGCCCGTGAAGCTGTCCAGCAGCCGGGAAAACCGCTCGATCATGACCGCCTCCAGTAGGACTGCGACCCCGTCCAGTCGGGATCGGCCCAGTCGAGCTTCAGCCGCCCGATCCGGTTGTTGTTGATGCCCCCGATGTAAAGGTGCCCCTTGTGCTCGCGCATCGAGGTGATCATCGGATGGTTCTCGCCGCCCTTGTCCCAGAGCGTTTCCAGCACGCGGCCCGTCTCGTCGAAACGCACCACGCAGCCGGTGTTGATGTTGGCGTAAAGCCATTCGTCCGGCGCGATCCGCCGCGCCATGCGGCGGCGGAAGCCCGGCATCCGCATCGCCAGGTCCAGCGAGGGCGTGCGCATCCCGACGATGGCCAGCCAATACGTCCCGTCCGAGGCGCGGTTGATGTTGTCGGGATAGCCCGGCAGGTCGGGAATCACGACCTCGACCGTGCCCGCCTTCGGCCCGTCGAAGTAATACCGGCTGACCCGGCAGCCCCAGGTCTCGGCAAAGAAGAACGACTGCCCGTCGTGCGACATGCAGATGCCGTTCGGAAACACGAGGTTCTTCAGGACGGTGTGCGTCTTGCCCTTGTTCGGGTCGTAACAGATGATCCGCCCGTTGCCGCGCGATTCAAGGCAGTCCACCGGCCATTCGTGCATCTCGTAGCGCACCGTCGCCTCGGAAAAGAACACCCGCCCGTCCGGCGCGATGTCGAGGTCGTCCGCCAGCCGCAGGCGCGAATCGTCGATCACCGACAGCCACGACCGGTTGGTCTCGTCCGTCAGCCGCTCCACCTCGCGCGCTTTCGTGATCCGGTAAAGCCCCATGCCGCCGATGCAGACCAGCAGGTTGCCCGCGCGGTCGAAGGCCATCCCCAGCGGCCGCCCGCCGGTGTGCGCATAGACCTCCTGCCGCGTGTAATCCGGCGCGAAGAAGCGGATGATGTCGCCGGTGCGGTTGCCCGCATAGATGTTGTCGTCCTCGTCGAGGATCACGTCCTCGGGCCCGTCGATGGCATCCAGCCCGATCTTCTCGACCGGGTGCAGCTTGTCGTTGACGGCGTAGATCGAGCCTTCATCGGTTTCCGGAGCGGCAGGCAGGTCCATGAAGGTCGGCGAGACATAGACCTTCGACAACAGCTTGTGCCGGTTCTTCAGCCAGCGCACGTCGATGGCCACGGCGGCCAGCAGCACCAGCCCCAGCAGCAGCGAATTCGCCCCTGCGCTGACCCCGATGCGGACCAGCCCGTTGACCATGATCATCACCGTCACCGACCCGATGATCGCCTTCGCCGCCGACCCGCGCCCGCCGCCCAGGCTGTTGCCGCCCAGCACGGCGGCGGTCAGCGCCGTTACCTCCAGCCCGATGCCCGTATCCGCCCCCGCGCCGCCAAGACGCGAAGCGAACAGCAGCCCGGCAAGCGCGGCCATGATCCCCGAGATCACATAGGTCGAGCAGATCACCCGCTTCACCGGAATCCCGACGTTATGAGCCGACCGCCGCGACCCGCCGACCGCCAGCACATGCCACCCGGCGCGCGAGCGCGAGAAGACCAGGTGGATGACGATCGCCAGCACCCCGGCGACAACGACCGAAAAGGGCATCCCCAGCAGGTATCCCTCGCCCGGGTAGTACCAGGCGTCCGAATCGATGAACCCGCCCGCGATGGCGACCGAGTATTTCAGCAGCAGCATGTCCACGATGGCGCGCACGATGATCAGCGTCACCAGCGTGGTCAGGAACGCCCGCAGCCGCAGGTAGCCGACCAGCACGCCATTCACCAGGCCCACTGCCGCCCCGCAGGCCAGCGTGCCCAGCACCACCGCCCACATCGGCCAGCCCGCGACCGAGATCAGCGCCAAGGCGACGATGTTGCCCAGCGCGAAGGTCGACCCGACCGACAGGTCGATCCCCCCCGCCAGCATCACGATCATCAGCGCCAGCACCAGCAGCGCGAACTCGCCCCATTGCCGCGACAGGTCGCCGACGCTGGCGGCGTTGAAGAACTCGGGCATCGCGGTGCTGAAGGCCGCGACCACCAGCAACAGGATGAACAACGGAATCGTGTTGTCGATCCAGCGTTTGCTCAGGATCTCGCCCGCAAGATGATCGGGCACCAGGCGATAGCGCCAGCGCAGGTATGTTTCGGTCAGGGCCATTGTATCGCTCTTGAAGAAGGGTAGGGGCGCCGCGAAAGGCGCCCCTTGCAGGGCTTACTGCCCGGGCAGCGCCCAGCAGGATCCCGGCTTCATGTTGTCCTTGGTCACGAAGTCGAGCTGCGTGAACAGCGTCGTCTTCATCGACCCCGGCGTCGGCTTCAGCTGCAACAGCTGCTGGATGGTGTTCGCCATGTCCCGCGCCTGTCCGGGCACGTTGTAGACCACCACCTCGCTGTAGGTGCCGTTCTCCAGCCCGTCGCAGGCCGCCTTGTTGCCGCCGCCCTGGGTGATCAGGTAGACGTCCTTGCCGCTCTCCTTGATCGCGGCCGAGGTGCCGACGTCCATCACGTCCCAGAACCCGGCGATCGCGCAGAGGTCGGGATGCTGCTGGATCACCGTCGCGGTGATGTTCTTGGCCTTGGTCGCATCCCAGTCCGCCGCCTGGTTCGACACCATCTGGATCTCGGGATGCTCCTTCAGCACGTCCTCGATCCCCTTCATCTGGTAGGCGCTCGCCGCCGCCGTCAGCACACCCTGGGTGATGGCGATCTTGCCGCTCTTGCCCTTGTCGGGCGAACAGATCTCGACCAGCCGCTCGCCGATCTGGCGGCCCATGCCGACGTAATCCGCGCCGACGAAGACGTCGGTGGAATAGCTCGATCGCATGTTGACCTGCACGACGTAGATGCCGGCCTCTTCCGCCTTCTTCAGCAGGCGGGCGTAGGACTGCACGTCGGGGTTATGCACCACGATCACGTCGGGCTTTTCCGAGATCAGCGAGGTGATCGCCTGCGCGCCCGCCGATGTGCTCCAGTTCGGGTCGCGGATGTCGAAGGTGACGCCCAGCGGCTCCAGCGCTGCCTTCAGGCCCATGGCCCAGCCCTCGGTCAGGTCAAAGCCCATGGCCACCGGCACATAGGCCACCTTCTTGCCCTCGAAGGCGTCGTAATAGGCGCCGCGCGTCGGGTCGTCGATCCCCTGCGCGCCCGCGCCCCCTGCCAGCGCCGCCACGGCGGCGGCGATCAGTGTCGTCCGAAGTCTCATGTGCGTTTCCTCCCTGAGAGCACGATTTCAGATGTCCCCCTGCTGCGCGGTCTGCTCGTCGCGGGGGTTGAGCATGGTGTCGATGACAATGGCGGTCAGCAGGATCACGCCCTTGATGACGTTCTGCACGGTGTACTGGATATCCATGATGGTCATGCCGTTCAGCAGCACGCCGATCAGCAGGGTGCCGACGATCACGTTGCGGATGCCGCCCTTGCCGCCCGACAGGCCGATCCCGCCAAGCACGACCACAAGGATCACGTCGTAGATCATCGTCGAGTTGGCGACGCGGGTGTTCATGCTGGCGACCGAGGCCGCCGTGACGCAGCCGCCGACAAAGCCGATGGTCGCGGCGATCATGTATTGCATCAGGATCACCGGCCGCGCCGGCACGCCCGAGATCCGCGCCGCGGCAAGGTTGTCGCCGACGGTGCGCAGGTAGCGGCCCTGGTGGGTGTAGCGCAGGAACAGGAAGGCAAGGAAGCTGACCAGCGCGAACATGCAGATCGGGGTCGGCACGCCCAGCAGGCGGCCCTGTCCAAGCCAGCGGAAGGCCTCGGCGTCCTGCGGCAGGTAGACCACGTCGAGACTGAACATGACGTAGCGGCCAAAGCCGTAGACGGCGATGCCCATCGCCAGCGTGGCGAAGATCGCCGGGATCTCGACATAGGCGACCAGGAACCCGTTCAGCAGGCCCACCGCCAGGCTGAAAGCCAGCCCCAGCGCCAGGGCCAGCCCCATCGGCATCCCGTTCGTGGCCAGTTGCAGCGTCCAGGCCACCGAGATCGCCATCAGCGCCACCAGCGACAGGTCGATGCCGCGCCCGATCACCACCAGCCCCATCGCCACGCCGAGGATGCCTAGGATCGACACCGAGCGCACCAGGTTCAGGATGTTCTGGGCGGTGAGGAACCCCGGCAGTGCCAGTGCAAAGCCAAGGCAAAGCAGCACGGCCAGCCCGAAGACGATCTGTTCCTGTGAAAGCCGCCCAAAGACGCGCACGCCGGTTCCTCCCCTGTCCCTGCCCTCTGGCGGGGCATGGGACCGGAGACTAGGCAGCGCGCCCGCGCGGGTCTTTCCTGAGCCTGCATTGTTCTTGCCTGAGAGCGCACAGGCAGCGGGCTTGCCCGCAGAGGCCGCAGTCGGCTAGCATCCCTCCCCAGGGTGGCAGGGTTTCGGAGAAACCACGCCGCCCGATCGGGGGGAGGATGGACGAGGTCTTTTCGACGGCGCACCTGCCGCGCGCGCAACGCTATGACGCGTGGCGCGGCGCGATCTGCGACCACTACGTTCATGTCGACGTCGCCGCCACCAAGCCCGACGACTACAAGGGCTTCATCCGCGAGGCGCGCTTCGGCGAGGTGACGCTGACCGATATCCTGATCTCGGAACAGGTCATCAAGCGCAACAACCGCCACATCTCGCAGCTCGACAAGGACTGCTATTACCTCCAGTTCCTGCACTCCGGCAACGTCACCGTGCTGCAACGGGGCAATGCGCTGGTCTCCAACCCCGCGCGCGGGGCGCTGTTCTACGCGACCGAGCAATACGAGCTGCACTGCGCCGGGCAGGTCCGCTCCTTCTATCTCGAGCTGCCCCGCGACGAGTTCGCCCGCCGCTTCACCGGCGACGCCATCCCGGTGTCCCGCGCCTTCGACGCGACTGCAGGGCTGGGACGCATCGCCACCGAGTTCGTGACCATGCTGGCCACCGAAAGCGGCAAGCTGGCCGAACCCACCCGCGCGCCCCTGGGCGACCAGCTCATGGATATGCTGGCGCTGACCCTGCAATCGGCCGACCCCGAGGCGACCGGCGGCGACCATTCCGTCCGCCAGGCCCGGCTGCGGCTGGTCAAGCTCTGGATCGACGAGCATATCGGCGACCCCGAGCTGACCCTCGACCGCGTCGCCCACGAGAACGGCATCTCGCTCCGCTATCTGCACCAGCTGTTCCGGCAGGAAGAGAAATCGGTCTCGGAATGGATCTGGGACCGCCGCCTGCAACTCTGCTACGAGGCGATCCTGAAAGGCGAGGGCCGCCTGCTGACCGCCATCGCCTTTGACCACGGTTTCAACAGCTCCGCCCATTTCAGCACCCTGTTCCGCAAGAAGTTCGGGATGTCGCCAAGGGATTTGATGCGGCGTTAAGGCCGGGCTCGCTCTCGCCACAATACAAGCCGCCGCCGTATTCCGCGCGAAATGGCGCTCCGGAAACCCTCTCCGTCGCGCTGCGTCCCGGCAATACGCGGCTCCCCTCCCCCTTGTGGGGAGGGGATGGGGGTGGGGGGCGATTCAATGACTTTCACGAATCCGGATGTGCAGCTCCACTCCATACCGCAGGGCGGGGTTTACCCCCGCCGCCCCCTTCACGACTCCGGGAAGCCCGCCAGCTCGATCAGCCGGTTGCGGTCGTCCAGGTCGATGTTGATGTCGAACACCACTCCGTCCGTCCGGTAAAGCAACTGCGCCAGGCAGATCACCTCGCCCTTCGCCGTCTGGAAGAAGCGCCGCACCTGCACCAGCGGGTCGTGCGTGCGGATGTCCAGCTCCGCCGCTTCCTGCGGGGTCGAGGCGATCACCCGGAACGTCTGGCGCACCTTCGCCAGCCCCAGCGCCTTGGTGTCGTACATGATGTTGCTGATCAACTCGCGCGGCCAGACCGCCTTGCCCACCGTCTCGTACGCCTCGCGCGACACGAAATACTGCCCCGAGATGAACGGCCCCCCGTTCCGCGCGAAGATGCGCTTCATGTAGACATATTCGGGTGCCGCGATCCCCTCGTCGGGGGAAATCCGCAACTCGCCATTCGCCGGCCGCGTCTCCACCACCCGGAAACTCAGCAGGCTCCCCCGCGCCGGCGGCGTGTTCGTCAGCTTGTAGGGGATCGCCCCGCCGCCGCCCGGTGTGCCGGTGACAAACGTCCCCCTCCCGCGCTCGGCCCGAATCAGCCCCTCGCCCTCCAGCCCGCCCAGCGCATGGCGCACCGTCATCGGCGAGACGCCATACTGCGCCACCAGGTCTTTCAGCGTCGGCAGCCGGTCGCCCACCGTCCAGGTGCCGTCCGAAATCTGTCGCCGCAGGATCGCTGCCAGCTGGACGTAATAGGGGGTGCCGTCTTCCCGCAGCGTGGTTTTCTGGTCGTCGGCAAGGGGCAACGGTCCTATCCTCTGTCTTGGCGTAAGCGCGTTCGCTAGCCTAATGCGGCCCCGGCGGCAAAGCCAGAACCTCTGCTCCGACCCAAAATAGCAGTTGATCGGGGGAAAGCTAATGATAAAGTGCTAGAACTATATCACAATCGACTCCCCACCGGAGTCGGCTGCATGATGTGACGCGGCACAGATGCCGCACCTACAGGCTGGGGAGGGCCGGAATGAAGACGTGGATCACTGCATCGGCAGTTGCTGTTGCCATGGCACTGGGGGGCGCAGCCCTCGCAGAGGGCAGCGGCACCTTCAAATACGCGGAACAGGTGAAACTGATCACCATGGACCCGCACAAGCATTCGGGCAGCGGCATTCCCTACCTGCGCCCGACTTATGAATCGCTCTTCGAAATGCAGCCCGACGGCACGCCCAAGCCGCTGCTGGCCACGGGCTACAAGGTCGACGGGCTGGACGTGACGATCACCCTGCGCGAAGGCGTCACCTTCTCGAACGGCGAGCCGTTCAACGCCGAGGCCGCCGCCGCCAACATCAACCGTGGCGTGGAACTGGCGATCCTCGAAGGGCTGAAGACCGTCGAAAGCGCCGACGCGGTGGACGAGCACACGCTGCATATCCGCCTGAAAGAGCAGGATCCGGCGATCATCATGAGCCTCAGCTACACCGGCGGCATGATGGTGGCCCCGGCGGCGATGGCCGACCCCGCGCTCGACCGCAACCCGGTCGGTACCGGGCCTTACGTCTACGCCAAGGACGACTCGCGCGAGGGCGAAGTGCGCGTCTACACGCCGAACCCGACCTATTGGGACAAGGACCAGATCGGTCTCGCCCGCTATGAAGTGCTCGAGATCCCGGACGACACCGCGCGCCTGAACGCGCTCAAGACCGGACAGATCGACGGCGGCAACTGGCTGTCCAACCCGCAGTCGGCGATCATCGACCGCACCGACGGCATCAAGCTGATCCGCAACGGCGGCGGCCTGAACTACCACGTCATCATCTCCGACCGCGAAGGCACCGTGGTCCCCGCCTTCGCCGACGTGAAGGTGCGCCAGGCGATGGCCCGCTCCATCGACCGCGCGGCCTTCAACAAGGCGATCCAGTTCGGCCTGGCGGTGGAATCCTTCCAGCCGTGGAGCAAGGGCGACTGGGCCTATGACGAAAGCCTCGAAGGCGTCTACGCCTACGACCTCGACAAGGCCAAGGCGCTGATGGCCGAGTCGGGATTCCCCGATGGCTTCACCTTCGACATGCCCTCGA